>USBM01000015.1 GCA_900552885.1 uncultured Clostridium sp.
TTAAGACGGGAATGTGAAAAGACATATAAACGTTATCAAAATAAATATCATGGTCAGGAACTAAAGATGCGAATCAGCCGTTTTCTTAAGCAGAAGGGGTATGATTATGAAGATATCTTGATCGTGATGGATGAAATATGGAGTGAATTGAATGATTAAAATTAATGAAATGCAGCCAGGAAAAGAAACTGTAGGATTTGAAGCTATTATTATTTCTGTGACTGTAGGTAAAACCAATGGCGCTAATAAATCGTCTTATTTAAATATAGTTTTGCAGGATGCGACAGGCACGATAGATGCGAAACTCTGGTCTGCAACAGATGAACAGATTCGTTTATTTGAAAGAGGACAGGTTGTAAGAGGTAAAGGAGATATCATCAACTATAAGGGCATGAGACAGATGAAAATCGTTAAGCTTGAGCCAATTGAAATGAATGATGAACAGAAGGCTTTATTCTTACCTCAACCACCTGTTGAAAAAGCAGTGATGCAGAAGGAATTAGATAAGTACATGAAGAAAATCCATAATATTCGTCTTTATGCGATTGTTCATGGTCTTATTGAGAAACACTATACAGCCTTTGTGAACTATCCCGCTGCAACTAAAAATCATCATGATTTTGCATCAGGTCTTCTTTACCATACTTTATGTATGTTGAAACTTGCAGATCAGCTTATTGAAGTATATAGCTATCTAGATGCTGATTTACTTTATGCAGGTGTTATTTTACATGATATCGGTAAAGTTAAGGAGTTCACCGGACCTATTGTCCCTGCCTATTCTATCGAAGGAAGTCTTGTAGGACATATTTCTATTGGTCATGCAATGGTTAAAGAAATGGCTGAAGAATTACATATTGAAGGAGAAGAAGTTTATCTACTAGAACATATGATTCTTTCTCATCATGGCAAACAGGAATTTGGTTCTCCAGTATTACCACAGATTCCTGAAGCAGAAGCATTGACACTTATTGATAATGTAGATGCACGTATGAATATGTTTGAAAAGGCACTTCATGATACAGAACCAGGATCATATTCTGCACGTATCTTTGGGTTAGAGAATAGAAATGTATACAAATCTCGTAATTGATGTGATATAATGAGAAAAACGACAGGAGGTTTGACATGTGTATGGATAAGGTAAAAGATTGGTTATTCTCCCATGGAAAAAACTTCACATTCTTTCGGCTTTTCAGTACTTCTAGTACTTTTGTCTGTTTGGCATTCGCGATCAATATGAAATTCACACTATCATATTGTACTTCCGCACGGATCTTCTCAATTACTCCGATTCCATCTAATCCCGGCATAACCGGATTCAGCAGAACCAGATCCGGTTCAAGATCCTTAATACCTGATAACAACAGATTTCCTTTTTCATACGTTCCTACCAAACGACATTGTGCCTGTTTACGGACAATATCTTCCATCTTCTTTCGCATAGTCTCGTCGTGATTACCTATCATTACACGAATCATATCTTTCCCTCCTAAAATATATGATTATTCGTCATAAACTATGCAACCCGCTGACAGAAACATAGCAACATCGACTATATATGACTATATCAGATACAAACAATAATAGTAAGTTGTTGCAAGAATATAAATATATCAAATTTTAAACATTTTACTTTATACAACAAATTATATTATGTCGGCATTCATCATAACATGTATATTATTCGACAATATCTGAGTATTTATTTATCTTCCAACATATATTCGATAAAAATTCCATATCCTCTCGTTGGATCATTGACAAACACGTGCGTAACCGCTCCTATCAGTTTTCCGTTTTGCAGGATTGGGCTTCCACTCATTCCCTGTACAATACCTCCCGTCAAAGAAAGAAGTCTCTTATCTTTAACTAACAGTTCCATTTCCCAATCACCCTTACTGTTACGATGTATATTTTCGATTGCTATTTCATACTGTTCCTTATCGCCTGATATATAAGACTGAATATATGCTGTTCCCTCCTCTACCTCATGGATCTCTGCCACCGGCAATGTTGTTTCCCTTTCCAGTTCCCCTTGTAATTGTGATGTTGTTGTTCCAAAAATACCATACATCCGGTTATCATTAATATATCCCATTACATTCTCTGTCTGATAGGTAATCATCCCTTCAATTTCCCCCGGTATGCCCGCAATTCCCCGTTCTACGCCAAAAATATCAGCAGCATACAAATCCCCTTGTGATACCTGCAACCGTTCCCCCGTATCTACATCCGTTATACTATGTCCTAATGCGCCAAATTGATCTCCGTCGACATATGTGATCGTGCCTAACCCCTGCAGATCATCTCTTACCCAGATTCCTACCTTGTACTCATCCACGCCGGTTTCCACAGGTTCTACCTTTACCTCTAAACATTCCTCTTTCCTTTTTACCCGAAACACTAATGTTTCTCCGCCACATTCTGTAATGGCTTTGATCAGTTGCTTTTTTGTATGCATTGTATTCCCATTCAAGTTAATAATATAGTCCCCTTTCAGTAACCGGTTTTTTGCCGGCTCTGACTTTCTGCCTTCCATATCTGTTACTTCCCCGGTATCAATGACTAAAATTCCATCTGTATTCACATAGATTCCAACTGTTTTTCCTACCGGAATCACGTTCTTACAAGTTGTATCTGTTTGCTTCGCTGATAATGCAGATGCAGGCGCAATCTTCTTTCCTTCACTTCGCGACTCATGATATCCCAAAAAAGCAACTACAAGTACAAACAGCACGTTGATTGCTAACAGATATCGTAAAAACCGTTTATAACCTTTCATGACAAGCTCCTTCCTCGTTTGTTTCTTTCAAAAAAGAAAACGCATACTAAATTGTTACATTTAGTATGCGTTCTCTTTACGGTAATCAATCAGTCAACCTTTGCCTTACCTGCCAATTCTTTCATTTCTTTTGCACTTTGTAATACCGTATCTGTAATCTCTACACCACCGATCAGGCGTGCCAGTTCTTCAATCTGTTTATCCCAATCAAGCTGGTAAATATTGGTAACTGTCTTATCTGCCACAACCTGTTTCTCAATCAGATAATGCTGATCTGCCATAGCTGCAATCTGCGGTAAATGAGTAATACAGATCACCTGATGGTTTCTGGCAATCCCTCGTATCTTTTCCGCCACCATCTGTGCAGTTCTGCCGCTGATTCCGACATCTATCTCATCAAAGATCAAAGTCTCTATACGATCCACGTCTGCTAAACAAGACTTCATGGCTAACATGATCCTGGAAAGCTCACCACCGGATGCTACCTGCCATAACGGCTTCATATCTTCACCCACATTGGTAGATATGATAAAATAAGCATGATCCACACCATTTTCCGTATAATGATCCAACGGTTCAAACACCATATCAAACCGGACATCCAAGAAATTAAGATCTACTAATGCCTTTGTAATGTTATCACAAAGCATGGCTGCAATCTGTTTTCTCTGCTGTGTCAACCGTTCACTAGCCTGTTGCAATCTTGTTTCTATTTCTTTTAGTTTGTCCTGTAACTGCTTTACATATGCTTCCTGATGTTCCAAACGTTCTAATCGCTCTGCTAAATCTTTCTGATATTCCAATACATCGGATATAGACTTACCATATTTTGCCTTTAAATGATTCACTGTATTCAACCGGTCTTCTAACTGTCGGAATTCTTCCTCCGAAAACGTATGCTCTTCTAAATAATCTCTTGTCCCCCGGGAAAAGTCCGTTAGAAGATCTGAGATGGTAGCAAGTGCATCGGTCAGTGATGCCAACTCCCCATCGTATTCGGATACACCCATCATCTCACGAAGTGCCCGGTCAACTGCCTGCCCTGCCTCTTCCTCTGCAAAACGATGTGCATCTGAAAGGCTTTCTATAATATTTCTTCCATTTGCCGCCTTTTTATAATCCTCTTCTAATCTCTCATCTTCATTCTCTTGTAATGCAGCATCTTCTATTTCCTGAAACTCAAATGCTAGCAGATCCAACTGCCTTTTCTTTTCCTCTTCCTCTAAAGTATTTGCGTCTAATTCTTTGCGCAATAACGCATATTCTTTATAACAGGCTGCAACTTCCTCTTTATCCTGTGCAAGTTTCTCCTGTCCATACCGGTCAAGAAGTCTGATATGATTGCCCGGAACCAATAGCGACTGATGTTCATGCTGTGCATGCAGATCCAATAAGAGTGCTGCAATCTCACGAACTTTGGCAAGTGTGATCGTCTCTCCGTTTACTTTACTGACACTCCGGCTGCCGATCACCTTGCGTGACAAGATTAGTTCCCCATCTTCTATCTCAGGTACTTCCAGCTCTTTTAGCTTATTTCTGGTTTCCTCATCCTCTACAGAAAACAACAGCTCCACCAGACCAAACGGTGCATCCTTACGGACAAAATCCTTAGGTGTCTTACCTCCTAATGCCAGCATGATCGAACCGATAATGATCGATTTACCGGCACCAGTCTCACCTGTTAAAATATTAAGATGATCCGAAAAATCAATCTCAATCTCATCAATTAACGCCATATTCTTAATATGTAGATTTAATAGCATATTATACCTCCAACTTAATCGTCAGATGCCACTTTCTTCACTTCTGCAATGATCATCTTACAACAATCCTTGCTTCTTGTCACAGCAAATATCGTATCGTCACCTGCGATACATCCCAAAAAACCCTGTAATTCCATATTGTCTAATGCCGCAGCAACTGCCATTGCCATTCCGGATACAGTACGAACCACAAGAATATTCTCCGCATAATCCAGACTCAAAATGCCTGCACTTAATACCTGATGATACTTCTTTGTCACATCGGTATCTGCATTTTGAATCATTGCATATTTCTGTTTGCCCGTTCCATCCGGTACTTTAGTCAAATGCATCTCACGAATATCCCTGGAAATGGTTGCCTGTGTTGTAGAAAATCCCTGTTGCAACAGTTGATTAAGCAACTCATCCTGCGTCTCAATGGACTGGGTCTCAATGATTTCTTTGATTTTATTTTGTCTGTTCTCTTTCATAAAATCACCCTATCTATAAATGATTTGCCATCTTTTCTCTTAATACTTCATAAAAGCTGACATCAAATAACTTAAGCATTTTTGTTGTCTGCTCCGCTTTGTGAATCACGATCCGGTCTCCGGCAGATAACTGTGTACCGGGTTGTCCGTCAAAATTCACAATTGCCTCTTCCTCCTGTGCTTTGCGCATCTTAAGCACTTCCACAACGATCTCATCCGAATTTCCCAGCACAATACTTTTCGAAGTCAGGGAATGCGGTGAGATTGGTGTAATGATCATCACATTTGTTCTCGGAGATACAATTGGTCCACCGGCAGACAAGTTATATCCGGTCGATCCGGTCGGTGTACTGACGATCAGACCATCCGCCTCATAATTGTCCATTACCCTTCCGTTGACATAGACACGCAATCCGATGACACGTGAAAATCCTGCTCTTGATACTACAATATCATTGAGTGCCACGTCACAACGCAATGGTTCTTCCTGCCCTTTCTTATATATACTTCCGCATATATTCATCCGTTCTTCTATCTCATAGTCATCCTGCAAAAGGCGGTCTAACACCGGATAGATCTGTTCCGGTTCAATCTCCGCTAAGAACCCCAAGGTTCCTAAATTCACTCCCACAATTGGAAGATTCCACTTTCTAAGATCACGGCTGACTTTGAGGATCGTACCGTCTCCTCCTAACGCAATCACACAATCAAAACGCCTGTCATTTTCCAATACATCCGATATATGTTCTGCATAATTACCTTCCTGACCCGTAATCTTCGTGGTACTTCCGCCGTGTTCTGCAATGTACCGTTCCACTTTGGAAGTCAATTGCAGATTCTCATCCTTAATGAAGTTGGTTGCAATTAAAAAATGCTTCATTCCCGCTCCTTATTATTTATCCAATGTACCATGGGATGCTTCTACGATTGCATCCACATCCAATTGTCCAACCGCATGATCTGTATCCTTGCTTAGATGTAAGAGATATTCAATATTTCCCTCCGGACCTTTGATCGGAGAAAATTCCAGATTACATAGTGTGAATCCGATCGACTGTGCATATTCCATTACCATATGAATAACTTCTTTGTGTACATTCTTATCCCGGACAACACCTTTCTTTCCTACTTTTTCTCTTCCTGCTTCAAACTGCGGTTTGATCAGGCACACGATCTCTCCATCGTCCGTCAATAATTCTTTCACCGGACCTAAAACCTTGGTCAGTGAGATAAAGGATACGTCTATGGATGCAAATGCAATCCGATCCTCAATCTGATCGGGTGTCACATATCGGATATTCGTCTTTTCCATACAGACAACTCTCGGATCATTGCGTAATTTCCAATCTAACTGCCCATGGCCAACATCGACTGCATAGACCTTAACGGCACCATTTTGTAACATACAATCCGTAAATCCACCCGTAGAAGATCCGACATCCATACAGACCTTACCCTCTAATGTTACATCAAAATGCTGCATTGCTTTCTCTAATTTTAATCCTCCACGACTAACATACTTAAGCGTGGAACCCTTAATCTCAATTGGAATCCGGTCATCAAAAGTAGA
The DNA here is from genome assembly GCA_900552885.1 of uncultured Clostridium sp. GTDB lineage: Bacteria > Bacillota > Clostridia > Lachnospirales > Lachnospiraceae > CAG-590. The sequence continues at coordinate 6,589 of USBM01000015.1, forward strand.
TCCTGCCTTATCCTCTCTCTGTCCATCCACGAATACAATGCCTGACATGATAATGGCTTTTGCTTTCTCTCTCGATGCCGCTAACCCTCTATTCACTAATAATACATCTAAACGCTCTTTCATGGTATCCTCTTCTCTATCATTTCTGTGTATTCCAATAGTCAGCAACCGTGTGTGCAATACTTTCTGCATCTAAGCCTAATGATTCACGAAGCTTGGCAACCGAACCATGCTCTACAAATGTATCCGGTATTGCTATATTGTGCACCCGGATATTGCGGATGTCCTGCTGCATATAGAATGCATCCACTGCCTCTCCGTACCCTCCATATAATACATGTTCCTCCACTGTAACAATCACGTCATGCTCTCCGGCCAACTGTAATAACAGCTCTTCATCTAACGGTTTGATAAACCGGGCATTCACAAAGGTAATATCCATTCCTTCATCCTGTAACTGATGATATGCTATCTCCGCTTCCTCCACCATATTGCCAACTGCGATCATTGCAATCCGTCTGCCCTGATATAAAATCTCACTCTTTCCAAGTTCCATCGGTTCCAAATGTTCTTTCAATCCATAGTAAGCATCTCCCTTACTATACTTTACTGCAACCGGGCCATCATAAGTTATCGCAAATTCCATTGCCTTGGTCAGTTCATAACGGTTCTTCGGTGCAATTATCGTCATATTCGGAATATGGCTAAGATAAGCCGTATCAAAGATACCCTGATGTGTCTCTCCATCTTCCCCGACCAGTCCGGACCGGTCAATCGCAAATATCACATGGAGCCGCTGCAGACAGACATCATGTAAGATCTGGTCATAAGCGCGTTGCAGGAAAGAGGAATACACTGCAACAACCGGAATCATTCCTTCACTTGCCAAACCTGCCGCAAAGGTAACTGCATGCTGTTCCGCAATTCCCACATCAAAAAATCGTTTTGGATATACATTGCCAAACTTCACAAGCCCTGTTCCCGATGCCATTGCTGCTGTAATTGCTACCAGATTGGGATTACTCTCTCCAAGAGCTAACATCTTTCTCGCAAATACATCTGTATAGGTCATCTTTGTCTTCTTCGATAATGCCTTTCCCGTTGCAATATCAAATGGTTTCACTCCATGGAAATATCTCGGATACTTCTCTGCGTACCGGTATCCCTTCCCTTTGACCGTCTTCACATGAACGACCACCGGCTTACGTAACTTCATTGCCGCTTCAAATGTGTCGACCATCTGTCCAATATTATGGCCATCGATCGGTCCAATGTAGGTAATTCCCAAATCTTCAAAAAACATACCGGGAACCAATAATTCCTTAATACTATCCTTACCTCTCTTTACTGCCTTGGCAAGTCCTTCTCCAATTCCCGGAATATTCATAAGTCCTTTCTCTACCCCGGACTTCACATCATTATATGCCTGTCCCACACGAATCTTATTGAGATAATTCGACATACCTCCAACATTCTCATCAATGGACATCTCATTGTCATTCAGCACGATCATACAGCTAGTCTTCAACCTTGCCAGATTGTTGAGTGCTTCATAGGTCAGTCCACCCGTAAAGGAACCGTCTCCAATTACCGCAACAACTGTATTGCAAATTCCCTTAAGTTCACTTGCTTTCGCCATTCCTATTGCCGCTGAAATGGAAGTAGAGCTATGTCCTGTCTCAAATACATCCGTCTCACTTTCTTTACGTTTGGGAAATCCACTCATTCCACCAAACTGACGTAAATGTTCAAAGCCGGCCTGCCGGCCCGTCAATATCTTATGGGTATAACTCTGATGCCCAACATCCCAGATAATCTTATCCTCCGGAAACTTCAACACCAGATGCAATGCCATCGTCAATTCCACGCAGCCCAGATTGGAAGCTAAATGTCCACCTGTTTTTGATAAATGTTCAATCAAAAAGGTACGAATCTCCTGTGCTAACGGCTGCCAGTCCTCTGTATCGTATTGTTTGATGTCATTTGGTTCCTTAATATTCTCTAACAATCCCATATTACTACCTCTTTTGTCTGTCAAACCCCTAATTCGTCCGATCGATCAGATATGTGATCAATGCATTCAGGAATGAACCATCTCCTCTCATTCCCTTCACAATTGCAATCGCTTCTTCAGAAAGACGCTCTACTTCTTTCTTAGACGCTTCTATTCCATGAATCGTAACATAAGTCACCTTCCCGCTGATCTCATCACTATGGATCGGCTTACCTAATTCTTCAAATGTTGCTGTCTCATCCAAGATATCATCCTGAATCTGGAATGCCATTCCTACATTATATGCCACTCGTCTGATCTGTTCCATCTCTTTGGCCGATGCACCTGCAAGGACACCACCAATCTGCATGGATGCCTCGATCAATGCTCCTGTCTTATTCTCATAGATATAGATCAATTGCTCTTTGTTAAGCCTTGTTCCGGTCAGTTCAACATCCGCAACCTGACCACCTATCATACCATAAATGCCCGGTTTTGCGGCAAGAATTGTCATAGCCTGATCCACTGCCCTGCGCACCTGTACTTCCCGCTGTATCGCCGCAGGATCATCCATCTCTGCCTTCTCCACCATAGTATACGCTTTTGCCGCTGTCTCATACGCATAATTCAACAGACTATCCCCGGCAAGGATTGCCATTGCTTCTCCATATACCACATGTGCTGTCTTTCTTCCTCTGCGGTAATCATCGTTATCAAGCGCCGGAAGATCATCATGAATCAGCGAATATGTATGAATCATCTCAATTGCCGCCATAAATGGCTCAATGATCTTATCTTTACCACCCAACAAATGATAGGTTTCATTCATCAACATTGGTCGGATTCGCTTACCGCCTGCGGACATCGTATACTGCATTGCATCGATTACCGTCTTCTGAAAGGAACTTTCCTTTGGCATATAAGCAAAAATCTTCTGTTCAATTCTTTCTGTTTTATTCTTTAAATCTTCCGAAAATCCCATATTATGCTTCCTCTCCCTCAGATAAAGATTCCCCGATCACAATCATCTCTTTCTCAATACCATTCAATTCCTGTTTGCATGCTGCTAACAGCTTGGCACCCGTCCCATATAAGGCAATTGATTCCTGTAACGGCGTATCTTCTTTCTCTAACTTTGCAATAATATCTTCTAACTGCGTAAATGCCTGCTCTAACTGAAATGTATCTTCTTTCTTCGTCTCTTTCTTAACAGCCATCTTAACCCTCACTCTTTTCTGTAATCTTCACTACGTTTGCCTCCATCGTTCCATCTTGTACCGTAACCGAAATGGAGTCGTGTTCTTTCACATTACGCACACTGCATATCGGTGCACCCTTACTATCTGCAATATATCCATATCCGCCTGTTAACTTAGCAGTCGGACTCAATCCATCCAGCTTTGCAAGCAATAACTCAAACTGATGCCTGCGTCTATTATATTTTTCACTAAACACTGCAGGTATGCGTTCCGCTGTTTTTTCATACTGTCGTCTTGCTTCCTCATAACGCTTTGTCACAATCTGCGTAAGTCTTTCCTGCAAAGAATCCACATAGATTCTCTGATTCCGAAATCTTGTCATCGGTGATACCCGTTCTAATCTGGCTGCCACATTGTCAAGATACATCTTATTCCGATGCAGGTTCTGCGTCATAACCTGTTGAAGGTTCTGTTCTAACTGTTGTAGTTTCTCCACCTGTCCCATAATATCCGGTATGGCTAGTTCACAGGCAGCACTTGGTGTTGGTGCTCTTAGATCGGCCGCATAATCTGCAATCGTATTATCAATCTCATGTCCTGTTCCGGATATGATCGGTGTCTTTGCCTCATAGATTGCCCTTGCAACGATCTCCTCATTAAATGGCCATAAATCCTCGATGGAACCTCCACCTCTTCCAACAATGATCGTATCCATCCCCATGGCATCCAATGTCTCGATTCCCTTCACAATGGTAGCTGCAGCACCGTCTCCCTGCACCTTAGCCGGATACAGATATAACTGCACATACGGATTCCTTCGTCTTGCCACATTCCGGATATCCTGTATTGCTGCTCCGGTCTTCGCTGTCACAATACCAATCTTCTTCGGAAACTTTGGAATCTCCTTCTTATGTTCAAAATCAAACAAACCTTCTTCATACAACTTCTGTTTGAGCAGCTCATAAGCCTCATAAAGATTCCCCACACCATCCTTAACGATGGATCTTACATAAATCTGGTATTTTCCATCTCTCTCATACACAGCAACGCTTCCCGTAAGAATGATACTCTGTCCATTCTCTAACTGAAAAGAAAGCCCATTCGCTCTGGCAGAACGAAACATCACCGCCGCAATGCTGCTTCCCTCCTCCTTCAATGTGAAATATATATGACCGGACGAATGATATTTCACATTCGATATCTCGCCCTTCACCTGTACTTCACGTAAGAAGAAATCATTGTCAAACATTCTCTTAATATACTTGTTAACCTGTGTAACTGAATATACTGTTGCCATGTTTCATATCCTATTCCAGGCTCTTCTCCACTTTGCCTAATACCGCATTCACAAATCCTTTCGCCTCTTCGTCACAGTAATTCTTACACAATTCTACTGCCTCGTTGATGGCTACCCGGTCCGGAACATCTTCCTCAAACATCATCTCATAGACTGCGATCCGCATAATGGCAATCTCTGCCTTACCGATACGATTCACATTCCAGCCCTCACAATTCTCTGCTATCTTTGCATCGATTGCCTCTAAATGATCCTCAACTGCCTCTGCTTTCTCTTTAATATATTGCAGATTCTCTTCGCTCTTTCCCTGTAAATCCTCTAATGCAAACGCAATCTGCTCTTCCATTCCATCCTCTTTTGCAAATGGAATACGGAAAACGATCTTGAAAATCTCTTCTCTTACCTGACTTCTTAACATGTATCTGTTCCTCTCTATCTATTAACGCATAATAGGGCTGCTTCGAAAGCCTTCTAAAAGGTCTACGAAACAGCCCTTCCCATACTAGATTATGCCTTTTCTTCTTTGGCAATTGCAACACCGGCAATCCGCACTCTTACCTGTGATACGGTAAGCCCTGTCATTGTCTCGATCGCCTGCTTTACTTTCTCCTGAACCTTAGAAGATACATCAATCACACTGTAACCATACTTCAATTCAATGGATAAGTCGACTTTGACATCTTCCGGAGAGACTGCTACTTTCACTCCCTTTGAAAGATTCTTCATTCCAAGCTTGCTTACTAACTCATTCGTAATATTGCCATACATCTTAGCTACACCTTCTACTTCGGTTGCTGCAAGTCCCGCGATAATTGCGATCACATCATCTGCAATCTGGATATCTCCAAGAACACCTGCCTCCTTGAAGCTGTAGGAGCTATTCTGTGATTCTGTTGCCATAGTGATTCCTCCTTTGCCAAACCATTACTCATATGTAATATAGTATACCAAACATCCTATACTTTTTGCAATGTTTTTCGCACATTTTATGATTCAGTGGTTGTGATCACGATCTGATTCAGCTTACATCCCGTCTTTCTTGTAATAATATCCTCAATCTGTGTCCTTTGTTTGTCGGTCAATTCTTTTGTCGATACCGTCACATCTACACTATCATCTGAAATGCTTACGATGGCATCTGCAAAACCTTTTGCCGCAAGCTGTGTCTCTGCTGCATTTTCCTTCTCCATACGCTCGGTCATGGACAACATCTTGGAAACTGCATCCTTTTTTGCATCCTCAGACAGACTTTCATTATTCACAATCTCCAACAACGTCTCCTTGGCTTTTGATCGTGTCTGTTCCCGATTAAGCTTTGCCTGGGAAAGGGTAACAGAACCGCTTGTAAGCACTGCTTCGCCAACGGAATCGGAATCAATCGGTTCTCCATCCTGATCCACACTCGCATCGGCAAGCTCCTCACCATCTGCCTCCTCGGTATCATCCTTTCCCTTTGCTGTATCACCCGCCGTTTCTTCTGTTTCATTCTCTGCTTTGGCATCTACTGTCTCTTCGACATCCTCTCCGGTTGTTTCCTCTGCAACTGCCGCAAGCTGTTCTCCATCATCTCCGTCTTCCACTACCGCACTGATTTCACTGTCATCCTGATTGCCTGCTGCTCCATCCCCTTGTACATCTTCCACAGAGGTATTTAACACTTGTTTATCCGAAGTAAAATTCAAATATCCTGCCACTGCGATCATAATGGCAAGCGCCGTAATAATAACCTGATTTTTTTTGAACATTTTCTTCATAGAAACCCTCTCTTATTCTTTTATTTGGATTTACACACAACTATTTTATGGGCATCAACGGAAAATAATGCCTGAACCGCCTCCTTTATCTGAAGCGCCAATACCTTGTTGTCACCACCTTCACATACTACAACAACGCCCTCAATCTCCGGGTACCGTTCCTTTACTACGATTGGTTCCGTATTCCCATCCTGTTCCTTCAAGACTGTCTCCTGTTCACTTTGCATTCTGGTCTGTTCAGATATCTTCTGGTCCTCACTGCTGGTTTCTTTTTCACTCTCATAAGGCTGGTTCTTGTCTAATATCTTCTCTCCATTATCTTTGAGTGTGATCATTACATTAACGTTTCCGGCGCCCTCCATACCTGCTATTGTTTGTTCTAGCTTATTCTCTAAGTTTCCAATATATGCATCCTTTTCTATCTTTTTACTTTGTTCGGTTGTTTGCATTCCTGCTGTTTTCTTTTTGCCTCCATTCCGACCCGACAGACTTTCCACCGGTGTGGCAACCAATAGAAAGAACACACCCAGCAAGAATACAATCAGGATCTTCTGCCTTTTGTCTTCACTCATCTTTATATCCTTAAATATAGCAAAAATGCCCTGCGCACCAGATTCCTTAATCTCATCTGTTTCCTTCATATTGAATCACAACCTCCTGTCCGAATATTTCATGAAAATATTGCTCCAATACCCCAATATCTCCCACTGTATCTCCAAATACAATCTGTACACGGCTTACAGTTCCATCTTCTTCCACTTCAACAGTAAGTTCTTCTATTGCATATCCGCTTTCCATCAGTGCCGCTTTCACCTGCATGGCAATCGACTGTTCGTATAAATGCAGGCTTTGTTCCGACATAAGATCCGGTTCGGAAACCGCAAAGAAATCTTTGATATATGTTATATAGGTGTCTTCATCAATCTGCAACAATTCCATAACCGGATGGATCATAACAAGAATAAATAACAAACCAACTACCAGACCAATGTGTTTCGCATATGATTTATTCGGACATAGCATTAAAATGACCGATGAGATAATCCCAAATAATAAACCACTTCTAACCCAGGATAATATCCACTCCATCTCCTATTCTCCCTTTCGCCAGAAACCTGCCTCTGCTTATCCTCCGGTATTCCATCGTACATTTGTCGTCAGGATCACAATCGCAATGGACAGAATCGATAGTACCAGAGAGGTTCCTGCTGCCCGTACCAATATGCCGGTACTGTCACATGCCCCCTGAATTCCGGCAAGAATCCGTTTATCACTGACCGGCTGTATGAATGCCAGAATCACTCTATATGCAACATAAAAACTAAACATTTTGAGCAGTGGAATGCCACCTAATACCAATAATAAAAGAACTGCCGATATTCCCACACAATTCTTGATCAATACTCCTGCGCCTAACAAAATGGTACCAAGTGCAGAAAAGGAACTTCCACCCGGAATTACCGAAAGTCCCTTTTGTAATACACTATATTTTGCATTATCATACACCGGCACTAAGATGCTTTTCATCACATTTAAACCGATAATTCCCGTCCCGACCGCTTTCAATATAAAACAGACCGACTGTTTGATCAGTGCCGCTAACTTAGAAAACCGATCCTTTGACTGAATCTGATTGAGTACGACTACGAGAAAATAAACCCGGATTGCCGGAAGGACAAGATACAGTAATACTTTCTCTAATAAAGCCAGCATGCCAAGAAACATCGAATTGACCATCTGCGAAGTAGTCAGTCCGCTGCATAATACAAGCGACATATAAAATGCCGGAAGCAGACATTCCATCAACTCCTTGATGTAACAAATGAGCTTCTCCGCCATGTCATATACTAACGAAAAGGATTGTAACAGCAACATTGCGATCATCAGATAGGTAATATAGAATCCCTGTTCCCCGACATAGCTGACTTTCAATATTGATGAATAATTATGAAAGACTGCTGCGATCACAACCAGCAACAATAACTTGATCAGCAAGGTTCTATTTTCTAATACCTCCACTAACATTCCCCGATAGAAACTTTCCAAGGCTTTCTGTATTGCTCCTTCCACGTCCCCACTCATAAGAATCCGGAATACATCCTGAAAGGATATATCCTCTTCCATTCCATATGCCCGCCGGATTCCATTTAAGTCGGCATCTAATCCTTCAAGATCCACCGCCTCTTCATATTCTTCTATATATGGTTCCTTTGCATAGACCGGACGGGATATTCCTAATATGTAAAAACATACGATACCAATTATCCAGAATCGATTGCGCATATCTTCACCACCTTCTCTACGGCAGTACCGATGTGATCGTATTCACAATGGCAAGCAGGATGGGCATACTCATTACCATCATCGTAAGTTTTCCCCCAATCTCAATCTGTCCGGCGACTGACATAAATCCCGATTCCCTGCACACATTTGAGACAAACTCACACAAATAAGAAATGCCGACAATCTTTAGTAAAATCTCAAAATACCCGGACTCTAACCCAATATCTTCCATTACTCCATCTAAGAATTCCATCACAAAGGTAAGCCTGCCTACAGCATAAAATAGTACAAACATACTTAATAAAAAAGACAGATAGATCCACACCGGACTTCCCATCTGTTTTAATTGAAGTGCAAGTAATACACCAACCATTACCCCACACATAATCTTATAAAAACTCATATTAAGACCTCACAATCCAAATAAACTCTGCATGGATTGAAACAGTTCCACTACATAAGGAAGGAGCCAGGTAAGCACTACGATAATACCTGCCATTGTCACAAAAAATGCCTGATCGTCCCGCCCAGCATGTTTCAACACCTGATTCAGTAATGCTATCACAATTCCAAGTGCTGCTATTTTTATGATAATCTCAACCGGCATAACTGTTCTCTCCTTATTGCTTTCTGTTGATGGATACTTTCTCTACAGGAACAGGATACATGTCATAAAACCAATAAATGCACTGATGGATACAATCATTTTCTTCTTCTGTTTGATCTCTTTTTCCAAATTCCTGCGGTTATGTTCAATCTGTAATGCTACATAATCTAATGCCTTGCTCTGCACTGCCGTATCCAATGTTCCCAGCTTGTCCTTTAGGGCAAATAACGGCTCCATATCCTCCCGTTTCAGAGCGGATCGTTCATATAACTGCTCCGTCTCTTCTATCCAGACATCCGCAAACATCATACGATCCTTGTCCTGCAACCGCTTTGCCATATTGAAAAACCAATCAGAAAAAGGGGCTTTCTCCTGAATACTCATTTTTTCAAAACAAACAGGCAGCGGATTCGACATATATTGAATCTCGCTTTTTAATTGCAACAAAATACTATACAATCTGCGAAGCTCAGTTTCCCTTTGGTCTAGTCTGACATTCAACGAATACGCAAGATACCCACTACTGCCTAACACAAGGACTGAACCCATCATTTTGAAAATGATCTCCATCTGCATCCCTCCTGATCGTTTCAAAGATTTATCTTTAAGCGGGCAGCTTATTGGCAAATAATACACTTCCTCTCTCATCAAATATCGTCTCTACCTGTCCGGGTGTCTTTCCCCCTGCTAACACAATAAAACGTTTGAACATCTTTTCTTCTACCAGCTTACGAAGTATTGGCTTATTTTTGATATCCTCAATCGAAGAACCGTGTACCGTTGCAATGATCTGGCAGCCACAATTCATTACATACGCAAGTGCCTCAATGTCTTCCCTCTTTCCAATCTCATCCACCGCGATCACAACCGGCGACATACTACGGATCATCATTAGCATTCCCTCTGCTTTTGGGCAACAGTCTAAGACGTCCGTCCGCATTCCGACATCATTTTGCGGAATTCCCAGATAACAGGCTCCAATCTCTGAACGCTCATCCACTACACCGACACTGATTCCCGGATGAATCTCATCTCCATTCGATACCAGCCGCACAATATCACGCAGTAATGTTGTCTTACCACATCCGGGCGGCGAGATGATCAGGGTATGACAGATTCTGTCATTTTCATATATGTATGGCAAAATGCCGGCTCCACATCCCTTCTTCTCATGTGACATACGGATATTGATAAACGAAATGTGCTTCACACTCTTCACCTTTCCCTGCTCTAAGATTACTTTTCCTGCCAATCCGATCCGATGACCGCCCTGCACCGTGATAAATCCCTGCCGTATCTCATCCTCGTATGCATAAAGAGAAAAACTGCTGATATATTCCAGTGTCTCCTTCACATCATTTGTCGTGACGATATATCCCTCTTTTGCTTGTCTTAACAGCCTGCCACTCTCCGACATGAAATACTCGCCACCTGCATATAACAAAATAAACGGTTCATTGGTTCGAAGCCGCAGTTCTTGTAAACATTCAT
>USBM01000016.1 GCA_900552885.1 uncultured Clostridium sp.
TTGAGCGACTTGACGAAGCGTCCCTGTCGGTTGTCGGTGATGTCGGATGCGAACTCAGGACATTTTGAAATGAGATCAGAATGGAATGGTTTCACAGGCGGTAACTGGGAGAAATTTGTAGATGTTCGGGACTTTATCCAGAAGAACTACACACCATATGAAGGTGATGATTCTTTCCTTTGCGGACCTACTCAGAACACAAAAGATTTATGGGCAGAGGTTATGGACTTAACTAAGAAGGAGAGAGAAGCAGGCGGTGTTCTTGATATGGATACTAAGGTTGTTTCTACTTTAACTTCTCATGGTGCAGGATATCTTGATAAGGACAAAGAGACCATCGTTGGTTTCCAGACAGACAAGCCTTTCAAGAGAGGTATGAACGTATACGGTGGACTTCGTATGGCTATGAAGGCTTGTGAAGACAACGGATACAAAGTAGATCCAGAGATTGTTGATTTCTTCTCTAAGCACAGAAAAACACATAACGAAGGTGTATTCGATGTTTACGATCAGGAGATCAGAAGATGTCGTACAAACCATATCGTAACAGGTCTTCCAGATGCATACGGACGTGGACGTATCATCGGTGACTACAGAAGAGTTGCTCTTTATGGTACAGACTTCCTGATCGAAGACAAGAAAGCTCAGAAAGAGTCTTTCGGTACAGTTTACACAGATGATGTAATCCGTGGCAAGGAAGAGATCGCAGAGCAGATCAAAGCATTGAAAGAGTTAACAGAGATGGCTTCTTTCTATGGTTTCGATATTTCTAAGCCAGCTACTAACGTACAGGAAGCTATCCAGTGGACATACTTCGGATACTTAGGAGCTGTTAAAGAGCAGAACGGTGCTGCAATGTCACTTGGTCGTACAGCTACATTCTTAGACTGCTACGCTGAGAGAGATTTAGCTGCTGGTAAGTTCACAGAGGAGCAGATCCAGGAGTTCATCGATCACTTCATTATGAAGTTAAGATGCGTTAAGTTCGCTCGTACACCAGAGTACAACCAGATCTTCGCTGGTGACCCGGTTTGGGTAACAGAGTCATTAGGTGGTATGGGTGTTGATGGACGTACATTAGTTTCTAAGATGAGCTTCCGTTACCTTAACACATTGAACAACTTAGGTACTGCTCCAGAACCAAACTTAACAGTACTTTGGTCAACAAGACTTCCAGAAGGATGGAAGAAGTTCTGTGCTAAGATGTCTATCAAGTCATCTTCAATCCAGTACGAGAACGATGATATGATGAGACCAATTCACGGTGATGATTATGGTATCGCATGTTGCGTATCTTCAATGGTTATCGGTAAGGAAATGCAGTTCTTCGGAGCACGTGCTAACCTTGCAAAATGCTTACTTTACGCTATCAACGGTGGTGTTGATGAGTGTACAGGCGTTCAAGTAGGTCCTAAGTACCGTCCGGTTGTAGGTGATGTACTTGACTATGATGACGTAATGGCTAAGTTCGATGATATGATGGAGTGGTTAGCTACCGTATATGTTAATGCACTTAACATCATCCACTATATGCATGATAAGTATGCATACGAGAGAATTCAGATGGCTTTACATGACAGAGACGTTAAGAGATACTTCGCAACTGGTGTTGCTGGTCTTTCAATCGTTGCTGACTCATTATCAGCTATCAAGTATGCTAAGGTTAAGCCAATCCGTAACGAGCAGGGTATCGTAGTAAGCTACGAGACAGAAGGTGACTTCCCTAAATATGGTAACAACGATGATCGTGTTGATGAGATCGCTGCTTCTATCGTTACAACATTTATGGACAAGATCAGAAAGCATCACGTATACAGAAATGGTATCCCAACACAGTCAATTCTTACAATTACTTCTAACGTAACATATGGTAAGAACACTGGTGATACTCCTTGTGGACGTAAGCATGGTGCACCATTTGCTCCAGGTGCTAACCCACTTCATAAGAGAGATACTCACGGTGCTGTAGCATCTTTGGCTTCTGTAGCTAAGATCCCATTCAAGGATGCTCAGGATGGTATTTCTAATACATTCTCAATCATCCCAGGTGCTCTTGGTAAAGAGGATCAGGTATTTGCAGGAGATATCGATATCGACTTAAGCAAATAATTAGTGATTGGAGGTTATAATAATGGCCGACATGAATCAAGTTGATGATATAGTTGCCATGTTAGATAACATGGTTGCGAACGGACATGGACACATTAATGTGTCCGTGGACGATTCCGTAGAAGCTGGTGGCAAGACCACACAGACTATGGGCTGTACCGACTGTGCAAAGGGGGATCTCGCTTGTAGCGTTCCTACTTTGATGGAAGGTATGGATGAAGAATTACACAAATATTAATTATAAAGGAGGACATTACAATGGCAAGTACTCAGCAGGTAGATAACTTAGTAAATATGTTAGATGGTTATATGGCAGAAGGCGGATACCATCTTAATGTTAATGTATTGAATCGTGAGACATTATTAGATGCTCAGAAGCATCCGGAGAATTACCCACAGTTAACAATTCGTGTATCTGGATACGCAGTTAACTTCGTTAAGTTGACACCAGAGCAGCAGAATGATGTAATCTCTAGAACTTTCCACGACCATATGTAATATGGCATAACAATTCATATCAGCGGCAATACTGACAGTAAGAAGCGCGGGTGCTTGCACACTAAGCTTCTTATCTGGAAGTATTGACATTGGAGGAATCTCCAACAGCGAGGAAATCCGCAGGATTTTCGCAGCTGGCTGATATGAATATGTATTAGACAGCGGCAACCGCAGCTGGCTGATATGAATACATATTGGGCAGCGGCATCCGCAGCTGGCTGATATGAATATGTATTAGACAGCGGCAACCGTAGCTGGCTGATATGAATACATATTGGGCAGCGGCAACCGCAGCTGGCTGATATGTATTATGGTTTACTAAAGAAGGCAAGGGCATCTTCGCCCTTGCCTTTTTCTTAATCTAGTATAAGGAGAAGTATATATATGATCGGACACATTCATTCCATCGAAACCTGCGGCACCGTAGATGGTCCAGGCATGCGCTACGTCGTCTTCTTCAAAGGCTGCCCAATGCGTTGTGCCTACTGTCACAACCCGGATACCTGGGATCCAACCGGTGGCGAAGACCATACCGCAGATGATTTATTAGCACAGTTTGATTCCATGAAAGAATTCTACAAGAATGGTGGTATTACAGCAACTGGTGGCGAACCTTTAATGCAGCTTGATTTCTTAATTGAATTATTCGAAAAAGCAAAAGCAAAGGGAATCCATACCTGCTTAGATACATCCGGTGTAATCTTCCACCGCGATAATCCAACCTTGCTTGCAAAGTTTGATCATCTTATGGAAGTAACCGATCTCATCATGTTAGATATCAAACATATCAATCCGGAAGAACATTTAAAATTATGCAAACAGCCAAATGATAACATCTTAGACTTTGCTAAGTATATTGATGAGAAAGGCGTCGATATCTGGATCCGACACGTAATTGTGAAAGATATCACCTTAATTGACCACTATCTAGACGAATTGGGCTACTTTATCGGCGGATTAAAGCATCTCAAAGCATTAGATGTACTTCCATACCACAACATGGGTGAGATCAAGTATGAGAAGCTTGGCATTGATTATCCATTAAAGGGAATGGAACCATTGACTAACCAGGATGCAATCTATGCCCGGGATATTATCTTAAAAGGTGCCAAACGGCGCCGTCAGGATGATGCTGCCAAAGCAGCCCAATGAGACTTGAAAAAGCAGGCTGACACGTTGATTTTACAACAAACTTTACAAAATATTGTATTGAAAAAAAGCCTTGCTATCTAACGCAACTTGTTTTACAATATGATTAATGAGGTATTTTACCAATAAGCAATTATAATGTATACCAATTAAAGGAGGATATTATCATGGCATTTGTTATTGGCGATAGCTGTGTAGCATGTGGTGCTTGTGCTGGTTCTTGTCCAGTAGGAGCAATCTCAGAAGGAGATGGCAAGTTCGAGATCGATGCTGATTCATGCATCTCTTGTGGTTCTTGTGCAGGTACATGCCCAACAGGAGCAATTTCAGAAGAATAATCCGAAAAAGAAAGAGTCGCAAGCGACTCTTTCTTTTTTATTGTCCAAAATCATCTGCTATCTCACATAACTGATAAATACATTTCCACTGTCTTTTACTTTGCTCTCGAATTCTTCTCGTGATTCTACAACATCCTCGGTTTCTAACGGATTGATATACCGGATACGTTCTCCGTTATAACTTGTTACCAACACATAGGTGCCGTCTGCAAATCTTGTAATAACCGGAGCATCCTTGCACAGATAATACAAACCATTCTCAAAATCACATCCGGTAATATCCGTTCCCTGTCGTCCAGTATACTTAAGGATCACATCCTCAACCGGCATATCACCGGCAAGATCCTGCTGCATCGCAGACAGATCCGGATTCTTCTCCTCATAGACGCCCATCATATAGATACATGCTGACAGGGTATCCTGCACATCCGCTACCGTATAGATCTTGATCTTATCCGCTACCGTATGATAATCCTTGACTGCAATCTTTCTCCATACGATCACACCATTCTCATCTAATACAACACCCGCATTCTCATAAGCTGCCCGGACAGCTTCATTCAGATTCAGATAATCCGTCATATACTGTCCCTGTCCATACGCATAAAACTTCTTATTAATATGATCAAATGTGATCTTAACCGTAGTATCTTCCTCATTGACAGTCTGTTTGGTAATCATCAGTTTCGGTTTGTTCGTCACATAAATATACTTCGGAAATGTCATATAAAGCTGATTATACGCATTATCTGTATACTTATATGAGACCTTGATCTCATCATCGTTCTCCTTCTCCTTATATGTGATAAAATCCTGTGTTGTTGTTTCAAATACACCATTGATCTTACGAACACGCTCTAAATAGACTACACCATCCTTTGCAGTTGCTTCCATTACATATACACCGGTAGAACCATATGTCTTAACAACCTTCTTCTTCTGATTGATAATATCAATGGTGGAGATCGGGCAGGTTACCGTCTTATCAAGTGCCACTTCAATATCCCCTTCCCGGATTCTCCCAAGAATCAGATCCTGTTCCACAAAACCAATGGTCTCTAAGCGTTCCCCACTTTCTGCATCCAACGTCCAGCTTTTCTTCGTATCGAGGTCTAATACCGTGACCTGTGTTGTATTCTCCGGCAACATCTCATTCGGATAACCGATCAGATGATTGTCATCGGATACCGCAAGATGCTCATTTAATACATCTTCGATAAATATCCCTGACTTCTTCGTCGCTGTATCTACCTTCACAACTGAGTCATTATCAAAATAATAGAACTCCCCATCTTTATTAAGATATAACAATGTCTCCATATCCTCTTTCAATATACTGTATGGCTTATTATTCTCGATAAACAGTATCTCCTGTGTGCGGTCTTTGTTCGCCTCAAACCGGTATACCGCAATTCCAACCTTTCCCTCATGAACACCGCGATTCATATATCCATATACCGCAAATGTGATATCGCCGTCCTTAGACATATTCAATATCTTAATGTTGTTCTCATCATATGTCACACGGACATCCGTAAAATTATCATTCTGACAGAAACCATATACATTCGTGATCGTGCCGCCATTGTAGTCGTAATACCACAACTGTCTTGCCTGGGTAAATGCCACCTTCGTCTGTTTGTCATTTGCCATATACTGATAATTGGAATCTTTCGTAATACCGATCTTGAATTGATTCGATGTCAGGTCCACATTATCCGGTGTAAACAGCGCCTCCTGTGTCCTCTTATAATCGAGCAGATAGACATTTTCTTCATCAACATACCGTACCCGGTAATCTTCGGTAACATAGAAATTCTCCGGTATCTTATTCTCCGTTGCCGAGATCATATACTTAAGCTGAATGATCGCATAACTGTCATCAATCTCTTTGATGCTGGCAATTGGTTTGGTAAGCTGTGATGGGTTCAGATCCGCAAAAGTGATCGTGTCAAAACTCGAATGAATATCGACTTCTGAAAGATATTCATTATTCCCTTCTTCATTGGGTTCAATGCTTTTTGAGATCACCTTCTCCGCCTCTGCCTTATCAAAAAGTGCCAGATTAAAATTCTGTACAAATTCTAACAATTTCTCTGTATGAAAATCATTCTCTACAACAACACGGGTATAATATCTCGCCCCAACATCCTCACCGGACATTGCTTTCAACACCAACACATATTCTTGCAATTCCTCTAACTTTGTACGAAAAGTAATGGTGATCTTATCGTAACCGTCTGCCTGATTCAGTTCCGTAACAGCTCCATTCTCGATCAGATCACCTTGATACTGACTCCGTAATTCATACTCATAGGTTCCGTAATTGACATTCCCCTGATCCGACCACAATTCGATCGTCTGTCCATAATCCATTGGTGTGATCGTATCCCGAAAATAAGTGGTATCTACTTTACCGGTATATCCATGCAGTGCATTAATAAAGGAATCCTTATAACGAACATACACGATTGGCAATTCTGCCTGTTCCATCTCAACGGATACTTCCTCCACACCTGCATTATCTATCTTATTCACAACAAAAATACTTCCCACAAATATCATGAATAAGATCAGTATCTTTGCAATTAATCTTCCGTCCATAATTATCTCCTATATTCTATCAGGTTTCACCTGTTACTTTCTTATCAAATTCTACTATGCTGGAACTTCCTGCAAAACTTGTCATGTCGCCGTCTTCTCACATAGATTTCCTGACACACCATAACCTGCAGCAGATTCTTCCACTGTTCTTCCTTTTCCTGATCAACATCCTTTGCCATCATGGCTAAGACATCTTTTGCCATCCGGTAAATGGTTACCGCATCCGGGTACTCCACATACATCGGACTCCCTTCATATTCGTACCGATCCAGATACTCTTCTACAATAGAGGCCGCCAAACGTACCTGTCTCGGATACAGACGTTTCATATACTCGCAGTCTCTCTGACACATTTCTTCCTCTTCTAAAAAATCCGGTTCACCCGGAAACAATGAATCTAAGTTATAATGAAATCCCTGCATATCCATAACATATTCCTTTTCCTATCTTCCATAGTTCTACAATATGCGGATTGTGTCAAAATGTGCCGTTTCTGTTTGTCCCGATGCAGGAACAAAAGTGCAAACGGTCTCCACGAACCTGAAACCGTCTGCACCCCTTACATCCTTGTTCTAATCTTTTTCCTTACTCGTCACCAAAAGAAATACCCAATGCTCTGGCATTTAATACAATACTGTCTTCCGGTGATACATATTTTAACTTTCCGGCACTATCCGATAACGCAATGTCGGTCACATCATTATCCTTCAATACAACCAGACGACCATACTTCTCTTCCTTGATCAACTGTGCTGCATATGCACCAAACCGGGAAGAAAGCACTCTGTCATATGCATCCGGGCTGCCACCTCTTTGTGTATGTCCCGGTACCGCAACACGCACTTCGCAGCCACATGCATCCTTGATCTGATCGGCAATCTCATATGCAACGGATGGATAGGTACGCTGTGCAATCTTTTCTTTTCTCTTTTTCTTCGGAAGTGCTGCATCCTCTTTTGAGATTGCACCCTCTGCAACCGCAATAATAGAGAATCCTTTCCCCTGTTTGCTCCGGTTATCTAACGCCTTCACTACGCTTTTAATATCATATGGAATCTCCGGAAGTAAGATAATATCTGCACCACCTGCAATACCGGCATGCAATGTGATATGTCCTACTTTGTGTCCCATGATCTCGACAACAAATACACGGTTATGAGATGCTGCCGTTGTATGGATACAGTCAATTGCCTGTGTTGCAATGTCTACTGCAGATTGGAAACCAAAGGTCATATCAGTGCCCCAAAGATCATTATCGATCGTTTTAGGAAGTCCGATCACATTTAATCCCTCTTCACTTAACAGGTTTGCTGTCTTTTGGGAACCGTTACCTCCCAATACAACTAAGCAGTCTAACTTTAACTTCTTATAGGTCTCTTTCATCGCCTTGACTTTGTTGATTCCATCCTCGGTTGGCTGATCCATTAACTTAAATGGCTGTCTGGAACTTCCAAGAATCGTTCCACCTCTTGTCAGAATACCGGAGAAATCTTCTGCCTTCAAAATCTTATAATTGTTACGGATCAAGCCCTTGTAACCTTCCAGAAATCCGTATACCTCGATCTCATCCTTGTACATATGACAAAGACCTTTTACCACACCTCTCATTGTAGCGTTCAATGCCTGACAGTCGCCGCCGCTTGTTAACATACCGATACGTTTCATATACCTACCTTCCTTTCTCTCTTGTCTTCAAGATTGTTATGATCATCCAGGCAATTATTTACCTGCCCTAAAGTTTGCAAAATGCTTTGCGCTTTGCAAACTATTTTTATATTACAAACTGACTCTTCCCTCAAGTGCCCGCAAAAGTGTTACTTCATCAATACACTCAAGGTCACCTCCGACCGGAATACCGGAAGCAATTCTTGTAACTTTAATTCCTGTTGGCTTGACCAGCTTGCTGATATACATAGCTGTTATCTCCCCTTCTACACCGGAGTTCGTGGCGATGATCAATTCTTTAACATCCCCTCGCAGACGGACGATCAATTCTTTCAGCTTAATATCCTCCTGTCCAATACCTAACTTTGGCGAAATGGCTCCATGCAGAACATGATACACACCATTATATTTGCCGGTGCGTTCATAAGCTGCCAGATCTCTCGGTGTCTCTACCACCATGATCGTTGACTTATCGCGATTATTCGATGCACAGATCGGACAGATCTCTTTATCCGTCAGGGTATAACATTCTTTACAGTATCTTACATTCTCTCTGGCAGTTGTCATGGAATCCGCTAATGCTTTGACCTGATCCTGCGGCATATTGATAATATGATATGCCAGTCTCTGTGCGGATTTGTTACCAATTCCCGGTAACCGTCCAAGCTCTTCTACCAAATGATTCACTTGTTCACTATATAGATCCATTAGAACGGAAAGCCTCCCATTCCTCCCATGCCACCGGTAATCTTAGACATCTGTGAGTTCTGGTCTTCTTCCTGCATACGGAGTGCCTCATTGGTTGCTGCCATAATAAGATCTTCTAACATCTCAATATCATCCGGATCTACTACTTCCGGATCTAAATGTACTTCCTGTACCTCTTTCTTACCGGATAACACTACCTTTACAACGCCACCACCGGCAGTTGCCTCATAAGTCTTCTCCTCTAATGCCTTTGCCTGCTCCTCCATCTGCTTCTGCATGCGCTGTGCCTGCTTCATCAGATTATTCATGTTACCAGGCATTCCTCCTGGAAATCCTCCACGCTTTGCCATTACATTTCCTCCTTTATCATGAATTCTTTTCTTCTATTGCAAAACCATATTCTTTATTCGATCAGGCATCCCGATCGTTTCCTTTATAAGTTATACCATTCACCCTACTCTTCCACATCAATACTAAAATTAACCTTGGAAAGATTCACACTGCCAACGTCCTGCTCCGCAATGGAATCCTTGGACTGACAGGTGATGTCTACCTGCTTGCCGGTCAGTTCGCCCACTAAGTCCTGCAAAGCAAGACGGTGTTCTTCCTTCGAAAACTGGCGAAATGCCATCTGTCCCTGTGGGGAACCATCAAAGGACAGGACGATAGATCTCTTATCATGTCCTAAATTAATACTTGCCATGTCTAACAGGTTCATGGTACCCTGACCGATCCGGTCTCTCAACTCCTGCGTACTGCGGATCTGATGGATACTATCCATGATCGTCTTCATGTCCTCGTACTGTGCCGGAGTCAGTTCCTTCTTCAATATCTCTTCCCGGTTGATCTGTTCCTCTACTGGTTCTGATCTTCTATCTTCATTTGCTGATAATGCCGCAAGCTGTTCCGGTGATATATTCATCGCACCCTCATCCACTTTACGTTCCAACACACGCAACCGGTCTAAGATCGAATCCATCCCCGATTCCATCTGCGGGGTCATCAGTTTGATGATCGCAAGCTCTAGCGATACTCTCTTCTGTGTCGCATACCGGATCTGATTCGACAACTCTGAGAACACCCGTATATAACGCATCAGGGTATCTAACTCAATATCCTGTGCCGTCTGCCGCATGATCTCTAAGTTCTCCGCAGACAGATCCAACTGATCATTGACTTCATTCGATACCTTAACCATCATGAGATTACGCATATACCAGGTAAAATCTGTGACAAACTGGGAAAGCTCCCTTCCCTGCCAGATAATCTCATCTATGATATTCAATGCCTCCATTGTCTGCCCCTTGGCAACCTCTATGATCAAACGGTTAAACACATCAATATCAACCGCTCCAAGCACCTCTAATACCTTGTCATATGTTAGTGTCTGCCCAAGGTAAAATGCAATACACTGATCAAGCAGACTGAGTGCATCACGCATGGAACCATCTGCTGCTTTGGCAACATAACGGACAGCCTTCTCCTCTGCCTCAATTCCTTCTCTTCCAAGCAGCTCCATCAACCGCTCATAAATCGTCTCTAAACTGATCCTTCGGAAATCATACCGCTGGCAGCGGGACAGGATCGTGATCGGAATCTTATGCGCCTCCGTAGTTGCCAAGATAAATATAACATAGGACGGCGGTTCCTCTAACGTCTTAAGTAAGGCATTAAATGCTCCAATGGAAAGCATATGCACTTCGTCTATGATATATACTTTGTATTTTCCTTCTGCCGGCGAATACTGTACTTCTTCCCGGATATCTCTTATGTTATCTACACCATTATTCGATGCAGCATCAATCTCAATTACATTTAACGAACTGCCTGCCTGAATTGCCTTACAGGTCGCACATTCGTTACATGGACTGCCGTCCGGCAAAGGATGTTCACAGTTGACAGCTTTTGCAAATAACTTCGCAACCGTTGTCTTACCGGTACCTCTGGTTCCACAGAACAGATACGCATGTCCTACCCTGTCATGGGTGATCTGATTCTTCAACGTCGTGACAACATGTTCCTGTCCTTTTACCTCTTCAAATTCGTCCGGCCTCCACTTTCGATAAAGTGCCATATATGACATACTATTCACTCTTTCCCATCTGATCGGTTATCCGAAACGGAATACCGTATCCAACATACGAAGCGTCTTAAAGTTACCCTTCGCAGATATCTCTCCCGCCATAAATCCTTTCTGGAAGGAGGTCTTATTCTCTATGATATTCTGAAGCATCTTTGATGTGGTGCGTAATACTACATCCGCTTCATCGGTTGCCGCATAAAATGTCTTCACATGCTCTGGTGTTACTTCCACATGTAAGATCTTATCCTCATCCGAGATAATGATCGCATAGGATGCCGTAAAATCATCTTCCGGATGATAATTCTGAATTAGCGCAGCCGCAATCTTATCCCCTGCCGTATTGATCGGCTGTTCTTTGGCTGTTACGCTCTCCCTATCGACAGATTCTGCAGATTCCTTCTCTTCTTCCGGTTCGCTCTGCTCCGTATCTTCCTGCAGCATCTTTTTAAACATTGCAGATAACTCTTCGATGTCTTCCTTCTGTTGCTTTACATAGGTTTCATCACTGACAAACTTTGATAACTGCTCGCTCTCCTGTGGTGTCAGCTCAATCGTCTTCGTCTTTAACAGATTGGCTCTTACTGCCAGATTACTCGTAGGCAGGCTTTTGGTTCTCTGATGCACGGCACGATACAATTCCTCCGCACGTTTTTCTATGATCCGGCTATATTCATCATTGGCTTCAAACTCATCTAAGTTCTCCACATAAGCAACCACACCATTAACCGGAATACCACCTAACGTCTCCCAGGCTCTTAGCAGACTTAATTCCGCGTCCCTCTCTCCATACGTTGTTGCCATAACGACAGGAAGCATATATAGATTCCTCATTAATTCTTTGTCTGCATATAACCAGCACATATCTAAGAACTGTTGCATATAGCCACCAATTCCAAACCATTCCACCGATGCCGCAAGAATGACGCCATCTGCCTCTTTCAAAGTTGCCGGAAGGGTTGCAATTGCATTCTTATGTTCAAATATATTATATCGATTCACCTCAACGCGAAGTTCTTTTAACACTTCGGTCATCTTATTCAGTACATATATTGTAGGGTCTTCCATAACCCCTCTTCCGCCATAGTAAATATTGATCTTCGTCGGATTCACCTCCCGCTGCTATTCATACATTATCCTTTCTGCCAGATCGATCCTGTATGTCCGCCAAAATACCACATTTAGTATAACGGAAAATGAGTATTTTTACAATGGTTTCCTGTCCTTTTTGTGGAATTGTCATTGAACTGCCATACGAAATGTGGTATTTTTAAATGTAACAAGAATTGCGATCAGCTAACACTAATAAGGGGGATTTCCATGAAAAAATCAACGATACTACAAAGTTTTCTTTTCTGTTGCATGTTACTGGCTTTACCAATGACGGTTCAGGCTACAAAAACAGATCATTCCAACAGCAATACAACTACGATTACGATCAGTGCTGCTGGAGACTGTACATTAGGAATTGATCCAACGATTCATCATACCTTCGATTCCTATTATCGCAAACACGGCAGTGCTTACTTTCTGAAAAAAGTGAAACCTGTCTTTTCCAAGGATGATATCACAATTGTTAATTTAGAAGGTACCTTTACAACCTCCTCCAACCGCTCCCCAAAGACATTTGCTTTTAAAGGGCCTTCTTCTTATGCTAAGATTCTGAAAAAAGGTTCTGTTGAAGTTGTCACCCTTGCCAACA
The DNA here is from genome assembly GCA_900552885.1 of uncultured Clostridium sp. Lineage (GTDB taxonomy): Bacteria > Bacillota > Clostridia > Lachnospirales > Lachnospiraceae > CAG-590. The sequence continues at coordinate 12,854 of USBM01000016.1, forward strand.
ATCACTCTATGGACTATGGCAGGCAGGGATTTACGGACACGACAAAAACGCTTAAGAAGAATAAGATTCCATACTGCTACAACTCCACGATTGTCTACAAGAAAGTGAAAGGCGTCAAGATTGCATTTCTTGGTTTCAGTCAATTGCAGGGTGCCTCTGCATCAACCGTAGCAACCGCTGTGAAAATCGCAAAAAAGAAACGTGCCAAGATCATTATCACCAGCTTCCACTGGGGAATCGAACGGGAATACCACCCGAACCAGCACCAGAAATCGCTCGCCCACAGTGCGATCAACGCAGGTGCAACTCTCGTATTAGGACATCACCCGCATGTCTTACAGGGAATTGAAGAATACAAAGGCCGTTATATCGTATACAGCCTTGGCAACTTCTGCTTTGGCGGTAATACGAATCCTGCGGATAAAGATACCATGATCTTCCAACAGAAATTCTACATCAAAAACGGCAAGCTTCAGAAGAAAAAAGATGCTAAAGTCATTGCCTGCTCATTATCAGGTTCTTCTTCCTGCAACGATTACCAGCCACATCCGCTGACCGGCACCAATAAAAAACGCGTTCTTAACAAGATCAACAACTTAAGTAAGAACCTGCATGTAACCGTCCGTTCAAATGGAAAGCTAAAGTAATGCACAGACATTCCTTTTAAAATAAGTTTATAAAGCAAGGAGATGCCTTATGAATAAAAATTTTAAAATTACATTCTGTGTTACCTTTGCAATCATGATCGGACTCGCAGCATATACTTTTCTTCAATTAAATAAAACAGATCAAAACACAAAACAAAATAATTATGACGAAAACATGCCGGAAATCGTGTTTGCTGTGTTGCAATATACAGACAATCGTCACCTATGGGTTATTGACAATGAAGGAAATGTATATCATAGATGCAGCGACATATACGATAATGATCTATGTGTAGAAAATCTTATGAATCCGGATGGAACCAGAACTGATCTACTTGACCGATTTCAAAAAATGGGAACGACCAACAAAGATATCACATGTAAACAGTACAACCTTGTACAACAAATGTTATACGCAAACCAATACGGAGAATATCAATATACTTCGGATGAAGCATGTATCGGTATGATGGATTTTATATTCTGGTATGCATGTTGTTATGATGAGCACGGCAACCTAAAAATAATCGAATTGTCTGAACGTATCGAACCAACCTACTATAGCCAAAGTCCTTATGCCCGGGGAATTGCTGATTGGATAGTGGATGTGATACAGGATTATGATGGATATGAAACAATGAATTATTATCGCTAAACCACTTTTGAGGAGATAAAAGAATGCAGAAAAGAAAATTATTTTTATTTGCTTTTTGTATTTTGTTGATAATTGGCTTAATTATCATATGTTTGCGAAACAGCATGCCGCAAATTATATTTACATACTGTGAGTACAATTACAAAAGTCAGGAGATAGAAAAAGACCACATTTTTGATGCATGGGCAATTGACAGGGACGGAAATGTATATCATTCCTATGATCAATTAGTTGATTTCAAACACGGGACAGGCGATTACTGGAAAACAGGCTCCATCAATCCTGTCAAAGCCTTTGAAAAGTATCTCAAAGTAAAAAGGATGCTGATATCTGACCGTTACCAATTAGATGAAGATCGTTACATCTTATGGGACTGTACTTATAAGGGTTCTAAACATTGGTGTGCATATGGATATAAGGATGGTATCGAAACTAAAGTTGACCTATATCACGAAACAAATGTACAATACTTTAACGAAAATCCGGAAGCAGAAATATTAGCCGACTGGATTATCTCCGTAATTCAATGCTATGATGAATACAGTCCGGTATTATATCTGGAGGACGAGTAAATAAGCATACTATATATCCTTCTTCTCACACCAATACAACATAATATTCACACTTTGCGAAGGCGACTAGGTCGCCTTCTTCTATTTTGTAATCTTTGCCTGCTTCCACTTCTTCCCCATTTAGATATGTGCCGTTGGTAGAATTAAGATCCAACAGATATATACCATCTGCTTTTTCCATAATTTTTGCATGTAACCGGCTGATTCCGCGTTCCTTTAATACATATGTGCAGCCTTCTGCCATGCTCCCGATTACAACCGTTCCGTTTTGTAATGTAATTGCAGGGTAACGATCTTTTTCCAACGATTCCAGATGCAGAATCTTATTTGTATGTTCTGCAACAAGATGATTATCTGTGTCTGCCATTCCATCCAATTGGGACAATAGCGTCGTTTCCCCTATCTGGGAAGCATTCTCCTTATCCATGAGGATTTCCTGTGTTCCTTGCTCTGTTCGATCTGATTTTTCCTGCAATCTGCCAGATCGTATCTTAACACGCTCATTATTACGCTGTAGATATTCCTGCATAATCTCATCTACTGATTCTTTCTCCTTATCCGGTATCAACCCAATTACCAGACCCACAAGCAGTACAATTCCAATCAACAGATATCTCATATATACATAGGAAAGCACACCGGCAATCCATCCTATAAGCAATACCAGATCTGCTAATGCAACTATGCCCACTAGTATACACAGAAACAAAGATCTATTTTTTTGATGATGTTCTTGGTCAGTTTGTCTTTTCCCGATATTCATATCTTGTCCTTTTTGATATAGATTTTCCTGCTCTGTTATTACTATCCCCTCACCGGATACCCTTTCCTCTTTCCTTTGTTCAGATAAACAATCACGACTCCCCCTCTGATGTCTTTTCATCTTTTCCCTGAATCCTACAAGTGCCTCTTTTGTTATTTCCTGTTCCGTCACCACATCATAAAATCCCATTACCAACAACACAATGTCATCCTGCTTTTTGTCGATATACTGTAACCACTCTGTAATAAGATCCCGAAGTTCCCCTTGGGAAACATCCCGATCCGGATAATAACAAAATTGCAGACCGCCCGTCTCTACATCCATAAAAACCGCCCTGCTATCCCACACAATTCCATCGGGTTCTAACAAGTAATCATCTAATACACATATAGCGTCTATCACCGATTCCACCATGCGATACACCCGTTCATATGTAAACGGAAGGTGCCCCATTACTAAATATAAACTTGTGTGCCATTGTAACCGATAGTACAGACTACTCTGTCCGTTCATGGTTCTGATCTCATACGATAGAAAATATGGCACATCATGATACTGAAATAACTGATTCTCATACGTTTCCCCTGATTCTGTCTCTCTTGGAATCACAAGATAACTATGAATCCCCTCTTTTATCAACTGCATCTGCAATACTTTGCCACCTCCTTAGATTCTGGATTGGATTACCGGCATCTTTCCTAAGTTCCACTTTAACATCCGCATATCTTTCCGATCTCTCTACTGTTGCAACACTTGTCCCACCTCTCTTATGAATAGAAACCTCATCCGCCCCAGCATCATCTGTAGTCAAAATGTATTCCTGATATAATGCGGCCGATGCAAGATACATCTGCTCTGCCGCCTCCACATAATAGAGAAATGCTGTAATATATAAAAATACACATAGCAGGAAAACCGGCATCAATATGGTCATTTCTACTACGATATTTCCCCTGTTTTTCCTCTGTCTGTTGTATATCATTTTCCAACCTACCTCCCACATCTTTGACAGGGGCCTAATCCCGGCACTTCTTTTTTTCGTACCCTTGAAACAGTCCGCTTCAATCCACTACAATCCCGGTTACAGTGATATACCCTGCCATCCTTTGCAATATAATAATTCCCTGTCTTTCTTCTGCCACAATACCGACACGGAGATAATCCCGCCGTACCGGATGTTTTCCGAACCTTCAATTCGAGATGGGTACAATCTCTTCTCATGTGATACACTTCCTGATTCGGTGTAATGAACACATAACAATCCTCTTCCTCTCCCGGTTCAAATCCTAAAAATGCTTTCTGTTTGATCACATTTGTTCTTCGCATCCGATATGTTCCCAAAAAAGGGATGTCCATGCCAAAGCTGTAATCGGCCTGTGCATAGAATATTTTGGGATTTGTGCCATCTGTTCTCTTCGATATAACAACGCCATTTTTCCCACCTGATACATTATTCTCAACCCATACATCATCACCGATATAATCCCGGAATTGAGATAATAATATTCCTGCGTTACCTGCCGTATATTGGTGATCTTCTTTCCTAAGTTGTTGTTCTAAGTAACTGTACTGAGCCGTATATCCCGCTGCCTCCGCAAGTG
>USBM01000017.1 GCA_900552885.1 uncultured Clostridium sp.
TCAGGAGTTTCTTGGAATAATTTACCACCACGTAGATGTAACCATCTTCCTCAATCATATCATTGGCAGTATCACCCCGATACAACCACTGCAGGTATTTTTTTGTGAAATAGATTCTTCATAGAATATATACTACAACTTGTTGGTAAATGATCTAATATATGACGGGCATTTCGGATTGCCATTTTCCCATAACATTCATTATTATTAGCTGTCATCTCAATCTGCGTCAACCGAAATTGCAACATTTCACAATAACTACGATAGTTTTCTTCACAAACCAAACAATATCCCGGCAATACTGCCTGATATAACTTTGTCCGATTTGAATAATGTATAATCTGACTTAACAATTGTTCAAATTGTTTCAATGGATATATACCCATTTTTTCTTTCGCCACAATCCCATCTGCGAAAAGAATACAATTATCATGTTTTTCGAAGAAATCCTCTACCTGCAACCTTTGATAACAACTTGAAGGCACACTTTCTATCGGCTCATACACAACCATTAAAGATTTTTTATCTTTAATAATATTTTCTAATTCTCTAATATATGCTCCATTTCCCAATCCATATACAAAAATTATACTTCCATCTGTTTGGATATTCTGATATTGTTCAGCAAACTCTGTGGCATTCTCTGTATTTTCCACCAGTAAAATTATCTCATTTATTCCCGATAATATATATTGTTCCATATATTCAGCCAATAATGCAGAATCCTGCTGCTGCATAGCCATTATTACCTGACCCAGACTATTGCTCCATTCCAACTGTTTATCTTTGCCTAACTGATCTATCATAATTCCCAACGTCGGAATGACATGAGATAATAACTGATATGCCTTTTCAATATTCCCATTTCTTAAATCTTCAATTATTATCAGAATCGCCTCTCTTACCTTCTCCACAAATCATTCCTCCTAAAATCAATTATATAGTATAGCAAAAGAAAAGCTGCCACTTTAGACATATCCGCCAAGCGACAGCTTTCATATACTGCTTTAATAAATTACTGCAACAAATTCAAAACACCCTGAGTAGACTGGTTAGCCTGTGCAAGCATTGACTGTGCAGCCTGCTGAAGAATATTATTCTTAGAATAGTTAACCATCTCTGTTGCCATATCTGTATCACGGATATTAGACTCAGATGATGTTAAGTTCTCTGAATAGTTCTCTAAGTTATTAATTGTATAATCCAAACGATTCTGGATAGCACCCAACTGTGAACGTGTGTCAGATACAGTCTTTACTGCATTTGTTACAGTTGTCATCAAAGCCTTATAATTGTCTGTACCTCCTCTAGTACCTAAAGAATACTTTCCTGTACCAGCCGTTGTTGCTGCTTTCAAATCAGTCAACTTTAATGCAGATGAATTAATCTTCTGAAGACCAACTGTCATAGTCTCACCTGCATTTGCACCAACCTGAAGCTGAATTCCCTGATCAATATCCGGATTCTTCTCTTTACTTAAAAGGTACTTTCCATTGAACTGAGCCTTAGATGAAATGCTGTCGATCTCTTCTGTCAACTGCTTCAACTCATCTGCAATTGCCTTACGGTCGTCAGTAGCATTTACTTCGTTGGCACCCTTGGTTGCTAACTCACCCATACGCTGTAAGATTGAATGGATCTCATTCAAATTGCCCTCAGCAGTCTGGATCAAATACTGACCATCCTCAGAATTACTTACTGCCTGATTAATACCTCTAATCTGATTACGCATCTTCTCAGAAATTGAAAGTCCTGCTGCATCATCTGCTGCACGGTTAACTTTGTAACCAGAAGATAACTTCTCTGTAGACTTTGCTGTTGCCTTAACATTCATTCCCAGCATTCTGTTTGCATTTGCTGCCTGCATGTTGTGTTGTACTACCATAATAAATTCCTCCTTGAATATACTGTAGCATCCTTGCTACATGTACTAGCCGTATCTCCGGCCATTAATAGAAAATATATAATATCTCCGAAGAGTTATTACCTTAACTACCTTACATTTTATATATCGGTTTGTTTTTCAATTACTTAACACTAATTTTGAAAAAATTTAATTCTTCTCATTGAAGTATCTCGAACTGCCATCTGCGAAACGATACATCGCCTTGTGATACCTTGAGGCTACATCTGCTGCCGTCTGTCGTCCCTCATATTCCCTTTTCTTTCCGGCAAAGCATCCTACCAAACGGTCATAATTACGCTGTTCTAATACTCTTAATGCATTCCCTATATCTGTACTTTCACGAATCAATTCCTGTATGTTTTTCAACTGTACTGTGTATCGTTCCCGATTCTCATTAATCTCTACCCGAACTCTTCCAAACACAGTTGCAAAACCATCGTCTAACTGATTCAGCTTTGCAATCAGAAGCTCTTTCTGCTCCAACGTCTCATTCAACAACTCTTCATCAAACGGCTCGCGACCAGCAATCTCTGCCTGCCGTTCTGTAATACACATCACCTGTCGCAATACCTCATTCTGCTTCTCTAATGTATTCACAAGAATCTGAACATATTCATCTTTCGCTTCCATAACACTCTCCTGACCAATATCACAGTTTCCCGGTCATGCCTGACTGCTTGATAATCTGCTTCCACACATCCCTCAATTCTCGTAATTGATTCAATATCTCCTCAAGTGCATCCATATCACGGTTCTGATTGCATTGAACCATAAGCTGGAATATATATGTATAGATCAGATCAAAATCTTTTGCTACCGGATATTTGAAATCTAATGTAGACTGCAGCTCTACTATAATATTCCTTGCACGCTGCACATGATGAATTGCATCACCGTATTCCTGCTTCTCTAAATCAATCTTCGCTAAGTTGCAGAACTTAATTGCACCTTCATATAGCATCAATGTCAATTCTGCAGGCGAAGCCGTCAATACTTTATTATTTGTATATTTCGCATATGGATTACCTGCCATATTGTATTCTCCTTGTTCTCATGTACTCCTATCTAATCATTATAGCAGAATCTGCGTCTAAATGATATCTATTATAATATGCATTTTCATTCTCAAGACGAACTTCCAAACAATTGGGAAATATACGTCTGCTGCGACTGCAACTTCGCCATTGCAGTCTCCATAGCTGAGAACTGTTTATAATATTTGTCTTCTTCTGCCGTCACTTTCTCCTTGAGATCTTTCACATCCTGTTTATAATTCTTAATGTCTTTATCCATGGTTACATCATCATAGAATGTCAATGCACTGCTCGTATCCGTCTTCTTCATTGCCTTCTGCATATATTCATATATCTCTGTACCCAGACCAGTCAGCGTCTTCACCAGTGCATCCGGATTTTCTGCAATTGCTGCCTTCAGTTCATCTTCCTTACTGGAATAGCTGGCATCATCTGCATCACCGTTAATATGTAACTGCCCTTTCTCTGAATATTCTCCGGTTACAATTCCAAAGGACGATAATGCATATCTCTTAGTGGATCCATCTGTTCCCGTCACTTCGACCGACTTATTCAAAATAGTTCTCATATTCGTAAGCAACGAACTGATCGTGCTATCTCTGCGCAGCAAGGAATTTTTGATCTTCGACTCCCAATTCTTAATATCCTCATCATTCATCGCTTCTTTCTCATCCGAAGTAAGCGGTTCATAGCCTCTAGAACTCTCTGCATTATATAAGGTATTCATCTCTGTAATCAAGCTGTTATATTCTTTTATAAAGCTCTTAACTTTATCATAGATCCCGTCCACATCGGATGATACCGTAAAGTTCTGAGCCTCACCCGGCTGGATTGCCTCAATCGTCAATCCGTTAATGTTGAATGTATTCGAAGCCTGTTCATAACTGACACCATTGTAGATCACTTTTGCATCCGTTGCTGCAATCTTACCGGCTTCACCATCCTGTAAGTCAAGGCCTAGCTTAGCAAGTGTGTCTGCATCTGCATCTACTTCAAATGCGTTATCTTTACCGGTAGCCATTGAACTCAAGTAGAACCTTCCCTGACTTGCATCATAATTAGCGTTGATCCCGGTTCCCGCCATTGCAGTTGCCAGACTGTTTAAAGTTGAAGTACGATCAATACTCAACTCTTTTCCATTCACTTTGATAACCGTTCCTTCTGCAATTCCCAAATCCACTAACTTAGTCGTTCCTGTTACTGTTGCATCTGCCGTCTGTACCTTTTCATACAATACAGTAGATGTATTCACAGAATTCTTATCATTGTCATTACTTAACGGAGCAACAGTAGTTCCCTTACCATCCTGGTCATAATGCATCCCTAACGCATCTGCACTCGCTTGATCCTTAGCATTGATCGTAACAGCATATCCATCTGCATATGTTGTCTTGCCATCTGCGTCCATTGAAGCCACAGCCGATATGTTCTCAAACTTCAAAGCACCTTGTTCAAATGTTGCCCGGAGACCGGTTCCGCTCATCTGTCCATTCACAGATGTCAACATCTCATCTACTGTTGTATTCTCATCGATCTGAATCGTTACTTCTGTACTCTGATCTCCATGTCCAACCAAAAAGGAGGATCCATTAATCTTGTTAAGAACAGAATAGCCATTGCTGTCATATAGATCTGCTATCTTGGCACTGCTATCTGTAGCTCCTTTATAAGAAGTTGCCGTAATCGTATCCTTATTGATTCGATGGCCGGTCCACATCTGTGCACTTGCTGTACTCATAACCTGAACCTTATGATTACCATTGGCCGACTTGGCATTCGCCGTAATATTCAATCCTGACAAGCTGCCATTCACCGACTTGGAATTATAAGTGCCTACACTCTTAAATGTATTCAGTGCACCCTTATAGAAATTCATTAGTTTTGTATTCAAAGAAGCCCAGGCTTCCTTTTTCCACTCTGCCTTAGTCTGTTTCTTCTGTGCATTATCAACCTTCATCTGATATGCATCTGACAACTGTTTCACAAGGCTTTCTGTATCCAAACCAGACGCAAGTCCTGTCATTCTAACTCCTGCCATATTAACTCCTCCTATCTCTTCTCATCTACCAGCAGCCCCGCAAGCTCTAATGACTTGGCGATCATATCCAACGTCTTCTCCGGCGGGATCTCACGAATCACCTTATTCGTCTCTTTATCCTTCACCGTAATAGAGATACGGTGTGTCTTTTCATGATATGCGAATTGTAATGTTGTCGATGTTGGAGCAATTCTTTTATTAATATCTGCAATTGCACTCTTAACCTTCTCTTCCGACACCTCCTGAAGTGCCTTCACATCCGACTGTTCTTCCCGTTCTCTCTCCGAATCCTTACCTGTACGGTTCTCACTTCCCTGTGTTCCCACTACCGGCTGATACCCCTGAATCTGAGCCTGCTGCTGTCCCTGCTCTGTTACTTCAATCTTCTCTACAGGTGCAGTCTTCTCCGTCTTAGGCATCTGCTGTGTTACGATATTACTACTAATTGCATCAATTGCCATAATCTCCACCTCCGTGTGAAATCTTATCCGGCAGGCAAACTGCCTGCGTATTATTATACTTCAATACTTATATCGGTTTGCTCACACATCTATATTATACCTTTTTGAAATAATTTACAACAAAGCGGGCAAAATATCATTTGCCCGCAGCTTCTCTACATCTTGAACAGATTCTTCAGATTCTCCTGTACCACATCGGATGCAGCTTCTTTGTTTGATTCACGGATCTGCTCATACACCTCTTCGCGATATACAGGCACGGACTTTGGTGCATTAATTCCGATCTTGACCTGTTCTCCTTTTACTTCTAATATCGTGATCTCGATATCATTTCCGATCATAATAGACTCATTGGCTTTTCTCGATAATGCTAACATATTATTCACCCGCCTTTTCTTTCATCTTCTGCACGGCGTCATATACATTATACTTCACCGGATAATCCGCATTGTCTACGATCAACTGCACTCCTGTACAGGTTTTCGTATTGATAATAACAGGTGCTTTCATATTCGCTGTCACCTTCTTCATATCAGAAGGAACTGTCATAACCAATAAAAATAATAAATCCTCATCTGCCGGGTTACCAAGCGGTTTCAATAATTCGTCCTCGATCATCGGTGCATAATCCGGCACAATGGCAAGAGGATCCACAATCGGCAATGCCAGAACCGGCTCCTCCAATGACTGCAGCCAACTGATCTTCGTCTCCCGATCATCTTCTACATCATATATGATCGCAAACTTCTTAAAATCCTCAAATCCGATAATTCCATTCGGAAATTCTAAGATCTTATTATCATCTAATTCCACTTCCCCAAAAAACTTTGTCTGTACTCTCATGGTATATCCCCTTTCATTCTATAGATAATCCAACAGTGTCTTCTGAATCACACTTGCTGTTGTTGCAAGAGAGGATTCGTATACTAATTCTGCCTGATACATCTCGATGGCTGCTTCTTCCGTCTCCACATCTTCATTCGATGACTTCAGCTCCTTAAAATCTGCCAATTGCTCCGTAACACGGGTCTCGATCAATTCCAGCTTCGAATAAGTCGTTCCGACCACTGCCTGCACTGAGCTTACATCTTCCATGAAGTTCTGAAAGTTAGTCATATTGTTACCAAACAGCTTCTGCATATTCTCTTTCTTAAGCGCCAGCTCTACATCTGCACCCTCTAACATCTGATTGATCTGTCCAACTGCATCCTTATCATTCTTATATTGCGGGTCCTCCAGCATGCCCTTCAACTTCTTGATCGTATTCTCAATATCCAGTACATCCTGTACCGCATTAGCAAGATCTTCAATCTTATTCCCCATATCATGCTTAATAAAGTCCTTGCCTTCTGCATTCACGGTAATATACTGGTTGAAATTCACCTCATACTTGATCGGCTGTCCTGCTTTATCCACGGTGTAATCCGTATTCTGCACCGTGCCATCTGCCAATGTCTTATGCTGGATACAGTTAAAATACATCTCCGGACGGAGATCTCCAACCGCAAACTTCGACTTATCATAGTTCACAGAAATATTCGATGCTGTCTTGATCTGATTATATACATTCTCACCCATAATGATCTCACCGGTCTCCGGAATATAATTGATGCCGTCCGGATCAACCTCATAATAGGTATCACTGTCTGCAACCTGTTTGACTGTAAAGTTCGCACCCGCCTGTCCGATCAGATCTGTCTGATTGCCATTCACGTCCGTTACCGTAACACTTGGTGTTCCATTATCCAGACTACTATATGCCAGGCGAAGCTTATACACACTTGCCGATACCGGCTGCTGATATGTCTTCGTACCTGCCAGAATACTATCCAGATCTTCCGGCTTCACTCCGTCTAATACCACATTCTTGCCCGTGATCGAATCCGGGGAAATATCTTCTGTAATATTATAAGAAAGTCCTTCCTTTGCTGCGTCATCCTGAAATACCAGATTCGTCTCTGTCTTATATCCTGAAAACAGATATCGTCCCGCATAAGTTGTGCCACCTTCCTTATAGATAGCATCCTTTAACGCATTCAGTTCATCAATGATCGTCTGACGATCCTTCGTCTGGAAAGTATCACTCGCACCCTGTTCACAATAATAATATACATCCTGCAGACGATCATACACATTCTGCACAGAAGATTGCGTCGTATCCACCCACGACATGGCATCCTTAATATTCTTATTCTTATATTGATCCAACTGATCACAGGTCGTCCGAAGCTTCAATGCGCGGATCGCAATGACCGGGTCCTCGGATGGTGCTGATATCTTCTTACCGGTTGTAACCTGCTGGTTCAGATCGCTGACACGCTGCATTGACTTCTGCATGTTACGCAGCGAACCTGCCGTTACCATCTGATTCGTAACTCTCATCGTCTCTCTCCTGTCCGGTTCTTCCATTAACCTCACTTACTGATGTCTCATCCTTTAGACACCTCTATATCATATATCGTATCAATCTGTCTGACATTCAAGATGTAATATGGAATTTTCCTTTCATAAGGGTGCATCCGTTAATATACTCCCTAACAATATGTCACAATGTCCCATTACAAATATGCCATTCCAGATATTACACAGAGCTTACACACCGGTCTGATTGATGAGCTTGTCATACACTTCGTTCATAATAGAGATCACCTTGCTCGCTAAGTCATATCCATTCTGATAAATGACCAGACTGCTCGCTTCTTCATTGGTATCTACCGAAGACACAGACTTTCTCTGGTTATCGATCACGGTCGCTACCTCATTCATATTCTTAGAAAATGCAGTATATTTAGAAATGTCAACTGCCTGTGAAGTCGTGATCGCCTGTAAGAACTGTGCAACCGTTCCCTGCGAGAACATACTGCGGTCATCCATACCTGCTATGATCTTCTCCAACACTCCTTTCGCATCCTTGTTGCCCTGCTCAATATCCTCCTTATAGGATACAACCAGTTTCGATTCATCCTTCAATATATCCTGATTGATTCCCCAGTTAAGTGCCGTGATCCGGTAATAACTTGAATCCACAGAAGACAATGATCCTGCATTAGCATTTCCCGTCAGAACGTAATCATTGCCTTCAATATCCGGTGCTGTAAAGAAATCCATTCCGGCATCTCCGTTCGCATCAGCTCCGGTTGTAAAAATGTCATTCATATATTTAGACAACGTTCTTGCAAACTCATTCAACTGTGTCATATAATACGGAATCCCCTTGCAGTCAACCCGGTCTCCCATACTTGCTTCTTTGCCAACATCCAGACCCACATCAAATGTTGCCGGAACCCGCTTTCCGGTCTCATCCTCTACCGTCAGATTCTTGAAGATAAAACTGGTCAGATTACCATTCGCATCCTTTGTTGCCTCCCAGCTATCATAATAATATTCCTTACAATTCAATGTAATAATACCGGAATCCGGCAGATTCAGCTTATCCACAGAAATAGCATGATCCAACTTGACGGTTGCCGTTGAACCATTACCGGTTCCCATTGCCATGCTCGTGATCGTACCTGCAAACGGATTCGCATTATTTCCATCCCTTACCTGCAACAGTCCTTTCAACCGCCCGGTTATATTCTCGCTATTGAAATTAAACTGCTCACCGATCGTATTATTCAGGCCTTCCCAATATACATCATATAATCCATCGATATCATTCTGATTGATCTTCTCCTGCCGGGCGACAACCTTCAACTGCTTGCATTCCATCTCATCTACCAATACCGTACTTCCGATCCGGACTTCATACCGGCTTGCACCGGATTCAATTGCATTCTCGCCAAAACCATATGTGATCGGAGTCTCCGTCACCGTAACATTAACCAGCTCAGAAAGGCTGTCTACCAAATTCTCGCGCTGATCTCTCAGATCATTCGCATTACCACCGCGTGTTTCAATATTCATAATCTGCTGATTCAGAGTATAGATCTGGGACGCAATCGAATTGATCGTATCCACATGGATCGCAACCTCATTATTAATGTCCTGCTGCGTCTTACGATAGTTCGTTGCTGTCTCCTTGATCAGATCCGTAAAGTTCTGTGCTGACTGGACGAACTGCGTCCGGTAAGTTGCATCAGAAGGACTGGATGCCAAGTCCTGCAATGCTCCACTTAACTTACTAAGAAGCTTGGTATAACCGGTCTCCGACTGCATCTCGTTAAGATACGACTGCAATTGTGTCAGCTGTTCCTTCACCCCATTGTACTCGGCATACTGCGACTGTGCAGAATGATACTTTGTATCATAATATATATTACGTAATTGTGTGATGCCGGTTGCTTTGACACCGGTACCCATCATTCCATATGCATTATTCACCCGAAGGGCATCGGCTGCCTGTGCCAGCACAGTCTGTCTGGAATATCCCTTCACATCCGCATTGGATATGTTGTGAGCTGCTGTATTCAGATTCGCCTGTTGGTAGTTAAGTCCCGATAAACCGGTATTCAACCCTAAAAATGTAGATGGCATATTCTCATTCCCTTCTTACTTCTATCCCAATTTACTGATCAGGTGTTCCACCATCTCAGATACCACGCTGAAGTATCTCGAAGACGCATTGTATCCCTGCTGATATTTGATCAGGTTGCTAAGCTCCTCGTCTGTTGAAACCCCTGCCACGGTCTGTCTCTGGTTATCCGCCTCCTGAACCGCCTTGGTCTGCGATTCCGCAATTCCATTGTAGGTATATCCTTTATTGGCAAAGTCAGCAATGAACTCTTTGTAATAACCCATAAAATTATTTGTCACCAGACTGTTCGGTCCAAGACTCGCAAAATCATCTTCCCACATGGTGATCAACTGATTTGCCACATCCTGTAATTCTTCTTTCTGAAGATTCGATAATGGCAACAGACTTGGATTCTTGGTCAGGTCATCATTGACCTGAATATTACCAAGTGTATATAAAGAGATATAGTCATTCTCCTTCTCTTCATTATATACCTTAACCGTCTGTTTGGTCCCGTCTGCCAGAGTCACCGTCTGTTCCGTATAACGTGGCATATTGTTACGGATGAACAGCTCCGTTCCCTGCACACTGTTCTTATCACCCATTCCATATCCGGCTTTTTCTTCATCCAGCACATGGATCGTACTGCCGTCCGCTAATGTAATCTCTTTGTTCGGACACAGAATATCATTGATCTTTGTCACTACACCATGAATCAACTGGTCAAACTGTGCCATAATGTTATTCACCGTATACGGCTCAAGATATGTATTGTAGTAGTCTCTGTCCTTCACAAACTGCTGATAATCCGTCTGGTATTGCTGATAATCCGTCTGATAATCAGCCATTGCCTGATTATAATCTGCATCTGTCTTATAATCGGCACGTACAGGACGAACCGGTGCTTCCGGTGCCTGCGGCACATCCGTATACTTTGCTACCCAGTCACCACGTGACATAATGATTCCTTTCAAGGAACCTACATCCGTTCCTGTATCCGCATTCGGTACGCGTGTCAGATTGAATACATTCGTCTGATCATCTTTCCAGACCGGAACATAATAATCACACGAATCACTTACTTCCTTGGTATCCAGCTTATAGGTACGATCCATACTGACCAGACAGCGGTTCTCCGCATATACCTCTACCTGTCCATCCTCCATCTCCCGATAGCTGATGGAGATGATACCGCTAAGTTCATCTAACAAACTGTCCCTCTGATCTCTGTAATCATTCGCACTTTCAATTCCTGTTGCTTCTACTTTGCCGATCTTGCCATTCAGATCATAAATGGTATCTGCGATCTGGTTGATCCGATCAACCTGATCCTGAATCTCCGTATTCAGGTTCTTCTGATAAGTTGTCAACTGGGAATAGATCTTATTCGCCTGATCGACAAAAGCAACCGCTCTGGCAATATAAGAACTTCTTGTTACAATACTATTCGGTTCTTTCTGTAATTCCTCTGCCGCAGACCACAAATTCTGCATGTATGTACGGAAATCACTGCTCTCCAACTCACCAAAATAATTCTGAACTTCTGCCACTACGTCATACTTTGTCTGATAGAACTGCTCTCGTCCCACTTCCGTACGGTATTTCTTATCGATCAGGTTATCCCGGATATGCCTGACATCTATAATCCGCGTTCCGAGTCCTGCCTGGTTCTTACCGATTGCCGTATTACCGAGATTCGTATACGTCATATCTGTAAGAAGAACCTGCTGCCTGGTATAACCTGTGATTCCCGCATTCGTTATATTATGTGCAGTTGTATTCAGCGCATACTGTCCGGATTGCATTCCCGATACGCCTACATAAAAATTACCCATTGTACCAGACATATATGTCCCTCTTTCCTATCATACAATTACTGCTTCGCGTCAAAGGATGAATAATTCCCTCCAAGCGTTGCACCACTATAATTCCCTTTGTTATAATTGGCCGTCTCCGGCGCCTGATTCATGGATTGAATCAGATTGATCGAATATTCCGTCATCTCCAAAGATTCTTTCAACAAACTCTGGTTATGAATATTCACCTGCTTAAGCACTTCTGTCTGTCTTAACAACTTCTCCCTAATCACAATTAAAGGATGCTGAAACTCCGGCTGTTTCGCCATCAACTGAATGACTTCCGAAACAGTAATCGTGTTCGCATCCTTGCCTAATACCGTCGCAATCTCTTGAAGTGCCTGATTCCTCTTATGTGACACCGCTGTAATGTCATCTACAATTCTCTGTTCTCTCTCATTGGCTTCCGAAAGACGGTTCAGATCATTAGAGACAATTACCGCTGTCTTATCCATAGACTCTTTCGTGAGCAGATCATACAATTCCGATTCCTGCTCCAAAGTCATAATTAAATTCTCAATTAAGCTCGCCATCGAACTCTCCTTACATCTGTCAGTCCTACCTGTCCTGAAAGCATATGCTTCCAGGATCAGATAGACTTCTCGTCATATGCAGCTAACAACTTATCTGCGAAGTCCTCTGCACTTACCTGATAGGTCCCATTGGCGATGCTTGCTCTCAATGCACTTACCCTGTCCTGTCTCACATCGGGAACTTCCTTAAGTGCTGTCTTTGCAATCTGCATATCTCTTCCCACAGAAGAAAATGAAATCTGATCCATGGTTGCTGCAGTGCTGACTCCATTGGTGTTGTAGCCCTTCTTAACCGGTTGATTGCCATACACCTGAGCAATCTGATTATATGCACCAATTCGCATCGTTACACCTTCTTTCCATTGTCCCGGATGACCCATCCGCGGCCAATATAATATTCCAATCTCATCATTGGATTCATTAATTATATCGGACTATTTCCGGAAAACATTATATCAATCTGATAAAAAATTCACATAATTCATCTCTTTCCATAATCCTTGTGGTCACGTCATCAAACTCTGCATCATGGTGTATAACGATCCGATCATATCTTCTTTGTTACTTGTCTAAGAATCTCATTCTCGCTGCTTCCCGTTGTTTCTTCACAACGACCGACTCCTCCGAACCGTACAGACTGTCAACTTTTCCAAGAAGCTTGTCCTTACACTTCTGACAAAGACGACCGGAACGGATCATCGCACCACAACTCTCACAGTCCAAGCCAACACCCGATTCTTCCGAAAAGGAAAGTCTTTCTTCCCGGATCCATCGGCGGATCTGATTCGATGATAATCCTGTTGCCTCAGCAACCTCTGTAATTCCATGTGTTGGATTCTCACGGATATATTCTTTCACTTCCTGAAACTTCTCTTCTAACTTCGCCTTACATCCCGGACAGATAGACGGTCCACTTAAATAATTAAATAATCTCTTACATTGTCTGCATGTTCTAACTTCCATGTTCCCACTCCTTTTTGTTCATTATTATGAAGAAAAACCTCTGCCGATTGCCACACTTGTGTAATACACACGTTCTGTACCATCTGCAATCAATACCTTAGCACAGGCCTCTATCGTTGCTCCGCTGGTGTATATGTCATCCACTACCAGCACTCTCTTTAATTTTATCTTATTTCTTCCTATTTTAAAAGCATTTTTTAGGTTTTTCATTCGCGCTTTATCATTTAATTCCTTCTGCGGATTCGTATCTATGATCCGCTCCAGATAATCCGGATACACCGGTATTCCAAGCTTCTTCCCCAACTCGTTCGCCAGGATCTCCGCCTGATTATATCCTCGCACCCGTTTCTTATGCGGATGAACCGGCACCGGCACAATACCCGATATTCCCAACTTCTGCAATTGCATTCCATGCCGTCTGTAAATACTCCGACTATAGAACTTTGCATAATTTCTCTGATTCTTATATTTGAAATCATACAACGATGCCTTAACATTGCCGGTATACCAGAATGCAGGAAAGCCCTGCTGATAAGACTTTGGTATCCGAAGACAATCCTCGCAATATTCATCTTCTTCGTGTTCTACACCTTTTCCGCATTTCAGGCAGACCGGTTCTTCCACCCAGGCTAACGTCTTTCCACACTCCGGACAGACCATATCCTCTCCGTAGGGACGTACCTCTTTGCAGAGCGGACATCGAACCGGATATAGCAGATCTAACCAATACCCCAATCCATAACCTCCTGTCAAAATCCTTCTTCATGCAATTCGCAAAGCCGCAGATCCAAAGAAGAATATCGTCTCTGTTCATCGTTATTCTGTATCATATTCTCTACCAGATAACCATTGCCGACAATAACAACACATTGTCTTGCCCGGGTAACCGCAGTATAGAGCAGATTACGGTTCAGCAGCACTCTCGGTCCGCTAAGCAGCGGTAACACGACTGCCGGATACTCACTTCCCTGCGACTTGTGAATCGTGATCGCATAGGACAACTCTAATTCATCCAACAGGTTGTAGGGATACCGCACTTCCTTATCATCATCAAATATGACAACCACCTCTTCATTGTAATCATCAATCTCCCGGATCACACCCATATCCCCGTTAAAAACGCCAACTCCTTCTTCTTCTTTGAACCTTCCTTTTCCACTGTATACCGCCCACTCCAGCTTATAGTTATTGCGGATCTGCATCACCTTATCCCCTTCACGGAATACGGTACCATTGTTGCATTCCTTCTCTTTCTTTCCTGCATTTGCCGGATTGAGCACCTGCTGCAATTCCTTATTCAGATTCTCTACTCCCAGCTCTCCGTTACGCATCGGGGTAAGGACCTGTATCTCCCTGCCATCACAACCTACATAACCCGGTAATTTACGAGTCAGCAGCAACCCCAGTTCTTTCATAATATCTTTTGTATTCGTACGTGGAAGATAGAAGAAATCCTTACTTTTATTATCTAATTGAATCGGCAGACCCTTGTTGATCTTATGCGCATTCTCTACAATACTGCTTCCTTCCTCCTGGCGGAAGATCCGTTCTAACGCAACAACCGGAATACAGCCGGAACGTATAATATCCTTTAGCACATTACCCGCTCCTACCGACGGCAGCTGATTCTCATCACCTACCAGAATCAAATGTGTTCCCGGCATAATTGCCGATAATAATGAGTGCATCAAAAACAGGTCTACCATCGACATCTCATCTATGATGATCACATCTGCTTCCAGCGGATTGGATGCATTCCTCTCAAAGCGGATTCCGGCATTACCGGTTGCACTCCCCTCTTCCGGAACGCCACTCGACAATTCCAACAAACGGTGAATCGTCTGTGCCTTATATCCGGTTGCTTCTGTCATTCGCTTCGCTGCACGTCCCGTTGGTGCTGCCAACAGAATATCTGCATCCTCCATCTCATAATATTGAATAATTGCATTGATCGTTGTCGTCTTACCGGTTCCCGGTCCACCGGTCACCACCAGGACACCCTGTTGTACTGCCTGGCGAACCGCCTCTTTCTGCATATCATCCAATTCCATGTGATTCTTCTTCTCAATATCCGCAAGGATCTGATCGATCTCATCCTCTTTCACACGAACGGTAGACTTTGCCTCTAACAGCATCCGGGCCGCATCCAGCTCCCGGTTATAATAATTTGCCGCATACACAATCACTTCCTCTTCCCGCTGCCGAAAGATCACTTTTCCCTCTATCTGCAGATTCATTAACTGTATCTCTATAGACTCTACAGCAATCTCGCCGCTCTTTTCCAGCAGTTGTCTGGTCCAACTGATGACCAGCCTCTTTGGAAGATAGATATGTCCTAACCCGGTTGCCTGATTAAGCGTATAAATGATCCCGGCACGCACACGGAAATCCGACTGCATCCCAATTCCGGCACGCACCGCAATTGCATCCGCTGTTTTAAATCCAACTCCGCTGATATCCTCTGCGATCTGATACGGATTCTTCTTGATGATCGTATATAACTTCTGACCATACTCATTAAAGATCTTAACCGCAAGCGTCGGCGAAATGCCAAATTCCGAAAGAAACATCAACGCCTCTCTCATTGCCTGTTTCTCGATAAACTGCACCCCGATCTCATTTGCTTTCCTCTCCGAAATTCCTTTGATCTCCGCTAAACGTTCCGGTTCTTCTTCAATCACCCGGAATGTATCCATTCCAAATTTCTTAATGATGCGTTTGGCCATAATCTCACCAACACCCTTGATCGCCCCCGAACCAAGATACCTCTCCATACTCATCAGATCATCCGGCATCTTAACTTCATATTCCGAAACTTTAAACTGCATACTGTAGTTCGGATGTTCCACATATTCCCCGCGTGCCAATATGTACATTCCCTCTTCAATTCCGGACAGATAACCTACAAAGGTCTCATCATCTCCATCACTCGTCTCCACGGCAAACACAACATATTGATTGTTGTCATTTTTATATATGATCTTCGAAACGATTCCTTCGCGTTCCATTCTTAAACCTCTCTTTTGCATACTAATACTTTTATCATAGCACGAACCGATGCCCTCTGCCACTCTTTCCTCGTGATAATCCATACGCAAGCCGCACATATGTTAAGTATATATTACCATAATTTTCCTGTACGTTAACATATGTGTATTTTGCAAAATGTTTTTCTTATACTTAATTATATCATATATTTAAGTTTACAAAAAGAGTTAAAACAAAAAAATTC
>USBM01000018.1 GCA_900552885.1 uncultured Clostridium sp.
GCAGAGACCCACATTGTAGAGCTGTCAAAGGAGCTGACCCACCAGGGGCACCAGGTGGTCATTGTCTCCAACGGCGGAGTATTTTGCGAACTTTAACCAAGAACTCTAGCGCTCCTCTTTCACAGTCTTAAGTGTGATATGTGTTCGCGTATTGCCTACTCCCTTAATACTCTTGATCTTACGATGAATCTCCTCTAAGTGCTCCGAATCCGAAGCATAGATCTTTAGTACAAAATCAAAATCTCCGGTCAGATAATAACAGGATGCAATCTCTTCCGTCTCCGCAACCAGCTTTGTGAAACCATCATAAAACTTTGGATGCTCTAAGCTGATCTCCATGATCGCGATCATTCCCATGCCAAGCTGTTTCTTATCTGTCAGCGCTGTATAACCGCGGATCACTCCCTGCTGCTCTAATTTCCTGATCCGCTCCGTCACAGCAGACACAGACAGATTCACTTTCTCACTGATCATCGATGCCTTTTCTCTTCCATTTTCTTTCAAACAATCTAAGATATCATAATCTAACCGATCCATACCTCTACGCTCCATTTTCTTTTATTAAACATACTCTTATCCTTCTTCTATCCGTATATAATTCATTTTACAACCGGTGTTTCCGCATTCTCCTGCACGCACTCTTACATACTGAATAACTGTGCAATCTCTTCCTGTGTCAATGTTGCCAGCGATACACCCTCCGCAGACAATATCTTATCCGCAAGATCTTTCTTGCTCTCCTGCAATTTCAGAATCCGCTCCTCGATCGTATCCTTTGCGATCAATTTGAATACCGTAACCCGGTTCTCCTGACCAATACGATGGGTACGGTCGGTTGCCTGATTCTGTGCTGCAATATTCCACCACGGATCATAATGAATGACCATATCCGCTGCTGTCAGATTAAGCCCGGTTCCTCCTGCCTTTAACGAGATCAGGAATATCTGTGCCTCTCCCTGCTGAAACCGTTCGACCAGATCTCTCCTCTTGGGTTTCGAAGTTGCCCCGGTCAGCATGAAATAGGTAATCTTTCGCTTACCAAGTTCTTCTGCAATCCGGTCTAACATTGTAGTAAACTGGGAAAACAGCAGGATACGATGTCCACCCTCGATCGCATTTTCAATGACATCCATACACGTTGTCAGTTTGGCAGAATCTGAGCGGTAATCCTCATAGAGCAGTCCCGGATCGCAACAGATCTGTCGAAGTCTGGTCAATTCTGCTAAGATCTGAATCTTATCGGTCGGTTTCGTATTGGCGCCATTTTTCTTCAGATTGATCACGATATGTTTCTCAGTCGCTTTATATAACTGCTCCTGTTCTTTCCCAAAACGGGTATAAATTACTTTTTCTACTTTATCCGGCAAGTCTTTCAACACATCTTTCTTCAACCGTCGCAGAAGAAATGGTGCGATCATCTGATGCAGACGCTCGGTTGCTGCCCCTGCCTGTTCCGTCTGCTCCAATATGTTCTGCTCAAATGTCTCCTTGAAATACTTATACCGATACAGATATCCCGGCATCAGATATTCAAAGATACTCCACAGCTCGCTTAACCGGTTCTCGATCGGAGTTCCGGTCAAAGCAAACCGGTTGCGGCTGTTGATCGCCTTTACCGCCTTCGCCGCCTGTGTTGTCGGATTCTTGATATATTGTGCCTCATCAATGATCTGGCAGCCAAACGATTTGCCAACAAACAGATCAATATCTCTCTTTAGCAGGTCATACGATGTGATCAGCACATCATAATACTGCCATTCCTCTAACAACTTACGTCGCTCCAATGCAGTTCCTGCAATCGTTGCCACCCGCATCTTCGGTGCAAACTGTTCAAACTCTGCCTCCCAGTTATACACAAGCGATGCCGGACAAACCACCAGATGCACCATACCTTTTCTCGTGCTAAGATATGTGATCATCTGCAAAGTCTTACCAAGTCCCATGTCGTCGGCAAGAATTCCTCCAAATCCCATCTCCGACAGTGCACACGCCCACCGGAACCCATCTATCTGGTACTGCCGAAGCGTTCCCCTGATCTCCTCCGGCACCGGATATTCTTTCTGCTTCAAATTCTCTGCATTATTAATCCACCGGGTAAACATCGCATCTCTTGTCACCCGGATATAATCTGCATTTTCCTTCATCAATGCATTGAGATATAATGCCCGGTACATTGGCACCTCTGCCATACCCTCCCGAAGCTGTGCCTTCGTCAAATGCAGATCCTCCTCCATATCTGCCAATGTATCAATCCCACTGGCAGCCAGATTCAACAGTTCTCCATTCCGCAGGCGGTAATATTTCTTCCTTCTATGATACGCTGCCAATATGGAAGACAACTCATCAAGGGGCATGCCGTGAATATCCCACGTTACATTTAACAGATTACCCCGGATCGACAGCCCTGTTGTAATATTAACCGCAGTTGATATCCTGATCTCTTTAAATGCCTCCGACACATATACTTGTGCGTAATTGCGAAACTGATCCACTCCGGTCTCGATCAATTCAGCCAGCCGGTCATCATCCTGCCGCAGCAGATAGTGCTTCTGATCCGGTGTCTTTTCCGGAAAATACTGTTCTACCAAAGACCGCAGTTCATACTCTGTCCGGACATCACGATAGGTCTCATTTAATCCCGCCATCCGAATCAGGTTATGTTCCTTGTCGCCATACTGCACCTTCGCCTCACAAGTGACATCTTTGTCTTTTGTCAGATCGAGATACAGACCAAACTGCCCCTCCTCAATCTGATATTTGGTAAAATCAATATCTTCTACCCTGACATCTGTCCATTTTTCCAAGACCGGAAGAACAGTACTGCAGAAATTAGCATAATCCCTTTCACATAACGTAAGAGGAACATTTTCTTTGAGTAAACGATGTGCATAACGTCCCCCACCATTCCGCTTCTGTTGCAGAAAGTTTACTGCCATCAATTTGATGATCTCCTGCATATCGGTGCAATAGTCCTCACTACACAGATAAATGCAGTTATCCCACCATACTGCGAAGTTCTGAACTCCCTCTAATACCAGAATCTCCGGAAAGACAACCTCCACCTCTTTCGCTCCCGGCATACCACTGATGATAACGGGTAGCTTCGGATTACCATTTTTAACTGTAGTTAACATCTTTTCATAATGCAGACAACTCGATACAAGTATCTTCCTGTCTGCATACAGATGAAGTACATCCTCTAACAAACGCCTGTCCAATGTAAAATAACGATTCTCCGCAGGGCGATACCAGGATACATAGTCATCCTGTCTCTTAGACGGTGCGGACAACATTAACGACACCACATCCCGTGCTTCTTTTGTAAATGCCGACTGGGTGTGAACAAATTCCAACTTCTGTCCATACCTGACATTATCTTGCCTGCGGATGTGGTCTAACAACTCATACACATCCTTTACCACATACATCTGGTTCCTTCCGATGCGTAATTCCAAAAACTCATCATCAATATCAATATGCAGTGTAACCTCTAGGTCAACATCCCCGCCTGCAATCTCCTGACAAAACCGGTTCCGTTCCTTTAAGGCAATTCCCGACATTGCATCTAACAGTGACTTTGAACTTTGCTGTTCCGACCAGACCGGCGGCTGGGAAAATGTCCGTCCGGATGACGATACCGCCTGATTGACGACCGGCATTGTTATTCCCTTCTGTACCAGACCGGATTCCAGCAACGGATTCAGATACCGGTCACCTTCCTCATAATTTTCCTCCGTAAGATCCGCACTGTCTCCAATCCCGCCATGATCTAACAATTCCTCTACTTCTTCCATATCTACGCAGAAATTAATCTCTAACAAGGTTGCCACCAAATGCTTACAGAATCCACTATATTGCACAAATGCCTTACAATCACATGAGCCCTCACAAATCTCAATCTGCTTTCTTCCCCGGCTCCGCTCCAACTTTACACTTGTATGATATACCGTATCGCCATGACTGCCTTCGACCTGACCGATCATCTGCACTACATCATTGGAAGCCTTCTTCATCAACAAAGATAATACCGAATCCTCTTCATACAGATTCTTCCCCCGATTGAAAGTAACCGGAATGGTACATTCTCTTTTTATCTCTTTTTCACTGATCAAACTCATGTCTCTACACTCCATCTGTCATCCTGTTGCCACTTTCCATACCATATGAAAAGTCCTATAAGAAAAGGGCGACTATGCCGGCCGCCCTTTTCGTTCCTTATTACCAAACTTGGTATATTTTCCCATCCAGACAAGCTCAACCGGTCCGGTGGAACCATTTCTTTGCTTTGCTACAATGATATCCGCAATACCCGGCTTTGTGGATTCTTTGTTGTAATAATCATCACGGTAAATAAACATGATAACGTCCGCATCCTGCTCAATCGCTCCCGATTCACGCAGATCCGACATCACCGGCTTATGATCCTCACGGCTGTCCACCGCACGGTTAAGCTGCGACAATGCTACCACCGGAACGTTCAACTCACGTGCTAACTTCTTAAGAGAACGGCTGATCTCGGAGATCTCCTGCTGTCGGGACTCCGTCCGTCCACTACCGTTCATCAACTGTAAATAGTCAATAATGATCAAGCCGATATCCTGTGTCTGCTTTAACTTTCGACATTTCGAACGAAGCTCTGCAATCGTAATACCCGGTGTATCGTCAATAAACATCGGTGTCGAACCGACCCGGTATGTAGAATCGATCAGCTTATCCCAATCCGAATCCACCAACTGACCGGTTCGTATCGCTTGTGAATCTACCATAGAATCCATTGCGATCAGACGCGTTGCCAACTGTTCCTTGCTCATCTCCAGACTGAAAATCGCACAAGGCACATCTGCTTTCATTGCCGCATACTGTGCAATATTCAGTGCAAATGCAGTCTTACCCATCGCCGGTCTGGCTGCAATCAGTATCAGTTCCGAGCCATGCAGACCCGTAAGTTTTTCATCCAGATCAATGAATCCCGTCGGTACACCGGTGATCTTACTGCCGCGTTTTGCACTCGCCTCTATCGTATCCAATACATTCAATACGATGTCCTGCATCGGAACGAATTCATCCCCGCCGTTCCGTTTTTGCACAATATCAAATAATTCCTTCTCGGAATCCTCTAACAGATCTGCCACATCATTTTGTCCAAGGTAACATGCCTCAGTCGTCTTCTCGGTAAACCGGATCATTTTCCGCAACACCGCTTTGTCCTGCACGATCTGTGCGTACTGCTTGGCATGACTTGAAGTTGGCACCATATTGATAATATCACCGACATATTCCATGCTGCTGACAGAGTCCGGTGCCCCCATCTCCTTTAACTTCTCGCTAACAGTCAACAGATCCACCGGTTTACCTTCGTTATACAGAGAAAGCATTGCCTCAAACAATAACCCAAACTGACTATAATAAAAATCATCCTTAGTTAAAATGTCGGCAACCTCTACAATGGCATCCCGATCCATCAGCATCGAACCGATCACAGACTGTTCTGCTTCCATACTATTCGGTTGTTTCTTCTTAATTACTGCCTCATCCATCTTATCTATCCTATATCTGCATTTATCAATGATGCATCTGTCTGCATCTTACGTCCACAATATTACTTTCCTACTACTTTCACTGTTAAGGTGGTTGTCACCTGTGGATGAAGCTTGATCTTAACCTCATGTGTACCCACCGCCTTGATCGCATCCTTCAACTGCACTTTCTTCTTATCGACATCATGACCAAGTTGTGCCTTTACCTCTTCCGCGATCTCTTTTGAAGATACGGAGCCAAAACTCTTGCCGCCTTCACCGACCTTGATCGCAACTGTAATCTCCTCGGATTCGATCTGTTTACCAAGTGCCTGTGCTGCTGCCAAATGTTCTGCCGCTAACTTATCATCATTGGCTTTCTTAAGCTTCAGATCATTCAGATTCTTACCGGTTGCCTCAAGTGCCTGCCCCTTCTTGATCAACACATTACGGCCATAGCCGTCATTGACCTTGACCACATCGCCCTTCTTACCTACATTTTTCACATCTTCTAACAAAATTACCTGCATATTCGTATCCACCTTTCTGCTCTATCTCTTTCTATCCATTCCATGTTCTTCTTACAAAAGAATCTAGAACTCTCCATCATCCCGCATCTTACGCACAAGATCCCGGATCTGTTGCTTGACATCTTCGATATCGGCATTCTCAATCTGGGCACCTGCCACCGTTCCGTGACCACCACCGCCAAACTGCTCCATGATCACCTGAACATTCACGTCATCAATACTTCTGGCACTGATATATACTACATTATCAATCTTAGACAATACAAAAGATGCCCTCACATTATCAATATCTAACAGATCATTGGCAACCTTAGCGGCTAATACAGTCGGACTGTCCACTCCTTCGGTCGGCACATCGGAGATTGCAAAATTGTCTAAGAATAATTCCGCATCTTCCACACCCTTTGCCAATTGTTTGTAACTGTCAATATCCGTCCGGTATGCTTTACGCACACGCGTCATATCCGCACCTGACTTACGTAAGAATGACGCAGCCTCAAATGTACGGACACCCGTCTTCGTTACAAAATTATCTGTATCAACCAGGATTCCTGCATACATCGCATCTGCCTCTGCCGGACGCAGTTTCGGCTTATCCATGCTGTACTGTAAGATCTCTGCCACCATCTCACAAGCGGAAGATGCATATGGTTCAATATAGGAAAGCGTTGCATGCTCAATAACCTCACCGCTTTGTCTGTGATGATCAATCACAACAATATTTCTCGTATGCGCCAACAACTCCTCGCACTCTGTTAAATGCGGCCGGTTGACATCTACAACGATCACAACCGTATTGCCATCGACTGCCTCTAACGCCTGCTCGCTATTAAAGAACATATCCTCGGGGTATACGTTACTTCCAATAAAGTTATTCATCGCCGGACGGATGGAACTTGTCACCTCATTAATAACAATATGTGCTTTCTTATCCATCATGCACGCCAACCGATAGATACCAAGTGCGGAGCCTAAGCAGTCAATATCCGGCTTCTTATGTCCCATAATAATAACCCTGTCTTTCGTGATCAGCATTTCCTTTAGGGCATGTGCTTTCACTCTTGCCTTCACACGGGTATTCTTCTCTGCCGACTGTGTCTTGCCTCCGTAATAAATGATCTTGTCACCTTTCTTAATGACTGCCTGATCACCACCACGCCCAAGTGCCATATCCATTGCCATATGCGAATACTCATACGCTGTCGTATAATTATCATCATCCGGATCAATTCCGACTGCAATACTTAATGTAACCGGTGTCTCATTACCGATATTAATACTTCTAACCTCATCTAACAGCGAAAACTTTCCCTGCTGCAACTGTTCTAAATGCTGTTGCTGACAGACGAACAGATACTTGTCCTTCTCTAACTTCGTAATGATTGCTTTCGCCGTCTGCATATATTTGGTAATCTTCCGGTCGATCAATGCAACAAGCAATGCCCGACGCACTTCTTCCGTTGACTCCATCGCCTCTTCATAATTATCAATATAGATATGTCCGGCTACTAGCTTGATCTTCTCCTTCTCTTCTAATGCCTCTACTAACTGTGTCTCATCATATAGATAGATTGCAAACAGAATATCATCCTCGTGTGCATCTTCTGCCAGATTCGTCGACAACACATTCTGCACATCTACCCGCCGGATCTCCACCCGGTAATTCTTTTCATTCTGATAGATATGAACAACCCGCTGGTTCTCATCTTCCGGCTCCATCTGCAACAACTCTAACGTAATATCGGTAAATATATGCTGGATATGCTTACGCATATGCTGCCGATCACTTTTCACAATATCGTAAAATGCCTTGTTGCTCCACAGCACCCGGCCGTTTGAATCCACTAACGTATATGGAACTGCCAACTCCTTGATCAGCTTACTCTGTACCGAACCATGTGCAAAACTGAACGCCACCAGATCAGACATGATATTCGGACGTTTCCGGAAATACAAATACATAACCACGCCAAAATAAGCCAGTATAAAGACCGTTACAACCACACCGCTGGTAGTGTCAACACCATACACAACGCCATTCATAACGACCAATAATACTGCCATATAAAATGGAACCTTTAAATATTTCTCTATCTCCTTCTTCAATAGATTCTTATCATTCATTTTCTCTACCACTTTCTATATCTATACAGTTACGCGAACGCCATCTCGAATCCTTCGGATTCTCGATGTTCGTTGCACTCGCGTTTCTTCGCATGAACGTTCATCTCGAATCCTTCGGATTCTCGATGTTCGTTGCACTCACATAATTTTCTCAGAAGACAACAGCCTGCGAGCAGTCTTTGTCTTCTGCAGAAAATTGCGTTCATGCTTATGCGTTCATTGTATCATTATTCTGCATTTCACACAACAAGACATCTTGTGTTCCCTTTCCGTATTGTCCTCAACATTTAGCGGGTGGGGTACCATATTCAAAGATCACTACCTTTTCATCCCAATCCATCTCATACGTTGGAAGCTTTGCGATCGTATACAGCCGGAAATGTTTATGTTTCATATGATCAAGATATTCCTTCTTCGGATAATACATCATCACAAACACCCGTCTCGGATGTTCTTTGACACTATCCATAATATGTGCGATCACCTGTTCAAAGATATTGATCTCAAATGGATTAAAAAAGTAAAACACGGTATCTTCCGGATGCACCTCATACTCTTCCGCCTTGCCAAGCAGGATCTCAATATGATCACTCGTATCCCGGAACTGCGTATTATAATATGCCCGGTTATCTAATGCAGTCTCATATAGTTCCTCATCAACCTCGATTCCACAAACTTCACACTGAAACCGCTGATTGACATAGAACAGCACACGCCCCTTTCCACAGCCAAAATCCACCATCCGGTCATATTTCGTCAATACATTATCTAGCGCATCAAATGCACAAATGAGCCCACTATAACTGGTAGGCTCATACCGAAAATAATCATCATTGTACCGATTGTTATATACAATCTCCGTGCTTTCTATGCCAAGGAAATGTTCGAATTTGTGATTTTCAAAATACTTCGGCATTTTGCCCTTTTTCTTTTTCATTCCGTTCCCCTTGCCTGCACCTTGAACTTTACTTCACACTCGGATATGAATTGATAATTGATCTCTAACGCATACCGGACAACCACAGAGATCTCTTCTTCGGATTCCTTGCAATCCAACACACTTGTTGCCACATCCACATGCAACGGTCCTGCCGGCGTATCGTATATATTAGCCGTCTTCTGATCAAGATCAAACGACAGAAACCCATTCTGTTCCCCTTTTTTCGTCATCTCAAAATGCCCGTCATGAAACTTCACCCGGTTCTTTGTCACGGGACCATTTGCCTCGGATTGCACTTCATAATGCACATAATGCTTCCCATTCTTCTTATGATAGATTCCCGGTGTCACAACTTCCACCGCTTCATCTCCCATCGCAAACTGCGTTCCCGAGATGGTAACTAAGACATCTTTTGTCATTCCTCTACTCCTTGCATCCTAATATCTATATCATTTCACAAATACCCCGGTCTCGATCCTCTTCCACCATATCTTATCCTAATAGCTCTCAATGTCGACCACCTGTGTGTCTGTCACATGACACGGCAGTACACTGTCTGCAAAAGTGATGAATTTATCCACGCCATCACTGACATAATATTCGTATTCCGGTTTGCGCCGGCTCGTGTTGAGGATTCCCTGTTCTATCAATAATTCTTTGAGACTCTTTGCCGTCTCAAATGCGGGATTCACCAGATGTACACTTTCCCCCATAAACCGTTTGATCGTATTGCGAATGAGCGGATAATGCGTACAACCAAGCACTAATGCATCTACCCGGTATTCTTTCATCTCCTGCAGATATCTTGCCACAATATCATCTGTCACCCGGTCTTCAATCAGTCCTTCTTCTACTAACGGAACAAATAACGGACATGCTTTGCTAACAACCGTAATATCCGGATTCAATTCCCGGATATAATCATTGTAAATGCCGGATTTGATCGTACTTTCTGTACCAATCACACCAACATTTCCCGTCTTCGTTGTCTCGACCGCCATCTTCGCACCCGGCTTTACCACACCGATGATCGGAATATCGATCTCTGCTGCAATATCATCTAGTGCAAGTGCACTTGCCGTATTACAGGCAACCACGATTGCCTTCACGTCCTTCGTACGCAGAAACCGCACGATCTGTCGACTGTATTTTAACACTGTATTCTTTGACTTCGAACCATACGGAACTCTTGCAGTATCACCAAAATACACAAGATCTTCTCCCGGAAGCTGCCGCATGATCTCTCTGGCAACGGTCAAACCGCCGACACCCGAATCAAAGACACCTATTGGATTATTCATATGAAATCTCCTTCCAATCTATCCATTATGCAACGCATAATTTCTGAAAAACCTTCAATAAAAACAGTTGTGGAAAATGTCTGTAATTCCTTCTAGTAACGACGCTCTAGTGCAAGTGCGATCTGCCGTTCTACCAAAGTCTCTAAGTCTATGCCCTGTGCATTCCACAACATTGGATACATGCTGATAGAAGTAAAGCCCGGCAATGTATTGATCTCATTAAAGATCACCGTATTCGTCTCTTTCTCTAAGAAGAAATCGACACGCGACAATCCATAGCCGTCAACGGCAGCAAAAATGGCTTTCGCAGCTTCCCGGATCTCCTCGGTCTTACCGTCCGGAAGCTCCGGTGAAATAACAGTCTTGGATTCGGCATTCGTATACTTTGCATCAAAATCATAGAATTCAGCCGCAGCCAATATCTCTCCAACTCCCGACGCTTCTACATCTGCCGCACTTCCCAATACCGCACACTCGATCTCTCTTCCGATAATATTCCGTTCTACTAAGATCTTCGTATCATGCTTTGCAGCTAATTCTAATCCGGCAACCAATTCCGCCCTGTTATGTGCTTTACTGACTCCCTGTGAAGAACCTGCTTTACTTGGCTTGATAAATACCGGATAGTTTAGTTTCTCTTCCACGCGGTCTGCAAGATCGTCCATCGTCACGTTGGCATTTCCTGCATTGGCACGTTCTACCTCTACTGCTCTTACCAATACATAGTCTGCCTGCTGAATCCCCAGCTCATCCACAATGATCTTCGTGTAGACCTTATCCATTCCGACCGCAGACGCAAGTACACCACAGCCTACATAGGGAATCTTGCTCATTTCAAACAGACCCTGAATCGTTCCATCCTCACCATACATACCATGCAGTACCGGGAAAATGACATCAATATGCTTAGTAGTCACACCCTCTGCCCCTGATAGGATCACTTCCTGTTTCGTCGCATCCGGCGAAATAACTGCTTCCGTTGTGCTCTTCTCCCAGCTTCCATCTTCTATGCTCTTTAAGGACTTTGCAAGTAACCAATGTCCCTCCTTCGTAATTCCAATATACGTAATATCATATTTCTCCGGATTGATTGCTTTCGCAACCGTCTGAACCGATATACATGAAATATCATGCTCAGAAGACTGTCCTCCAAAGATTACTGCAATATTCAATCTATTCATTGCCGTGCTCCTTCCCGATCATCTTATATTCTATGACAATGATCGCATTCTTGTCATAAGTATATCAAATTTGGATATGGAATACAAGATTCGAAGAATCTCTTGTCATCTTCATTTTGTCATGTACATGAGAACAGCCGGGAATGTGAACCATTCACAATCCCAGCTGTTTTTTAACATCATTTTTTACATGTCTCACCTTGTAATTCCAATTACGCCATGTTACAATTTTCCCGGATATTTCAGGATATCCCAGCAAAAGATAGATTAGGAGGATTTTTTATGAGTGACACGAACATTTCCAAAGCAATTCAATATATCGGTGTAGATGACACGACTCTCGATCTGTTTGAAAGCCAGTACATCGTCCCTAATGGTGTTTCCTACAATTCATATGTTATCTTAGACGAAAAGACTGCTGTTATGGATACCGTAGATGCCAGAAAGACAGAAGAATGGTTTGCCAACCTTGAACAAGCACTTGCCGGCAGAACAGTCGATTATCTGATCATCTCTCATTTAGAGCCGGATCATTCATCCAATATCAAAAAACTTGCAGATAAATATCCATCTGCCACCTTGGTACTCAGTGCCAAAGCAAAAGCTATGTTACCTCAATTTTTTGACATTGATAATCTGGAAGAGCGCTCGCTTGCGGTCAAAGAGGGCGATACACTGAATCTTGGCGAACACGAACTGACATTTATTATGGCTCCTATGGTTCATTGGCCAGAGGTCATGGTAGAATACGAATCCACCGAAAAGATCCTGTTCTCCGCAGATGGTTTTGGCAAATTCGGTGCTCTCTGCAATGAGGAAGACTGGGCTTGCGAGGCTAGACGATATTATTTCAATATAGTTGGAAAATACGGTGCACCTGTTCAGACATTATTAAAAAAAGCAGCTACTTTAGACATTCAGATGATCTGTCCATTACACGGCCCAATTCTGAAAGACAATCTTGGTTATTACATAGACAAATACAATACATGGAGTAGTTATCAGCCGGAAGACAAAGGTGTATTGGTTGCCTGTGCTTCCATTCACGGCAACACCAAGGCTGCCGCCGAAAAGATGGTTGAGATTCTGAAATCAAAAGGTGCCGCAAAGGTTGCATTTACCGATCTTTCCAGAGATGATATGGCAGAAGCGATCGAAGATGCTTTTCGATATGATAAGTTAGTCCTTGCGGCCGCCTCTTACGATGCCGGTGTATTTCCACCAATGGAAGATTTCCTGAACCGTTTATCTCACAAGGCGTTCCAGAACCGCAAAGTTGCCATTATCGAGAATGGTTCGTGGGCTCCGACAGCAGCAAGAACCATGAAATCCATGTTAGATGGCATGAAGAATCTTACTGTGTGCGAGAACACCGTTACCATCCTTTCTACTATGAAAGAGAAAGATGTTGCCGCTATGGAACAGTTAGCGGATGAGCTGCTTTGTGACTAAATACGAAGGAGATGTATGCTCAATGGGTACAATTATATATGATGCGAGACGTGTGAAAGGTTACGAATATCTGAAAGAACTTTGTGCTTATGCGAACCGGGATGAAACATTTCAGGAAAATCTATGGAAGGAACTTGCCGCAGATGGCGATCTGATGAAAGAATTTGCTTACTACGCAGATCATCAGACAATACTAGATGAGATGAAATGTGAAGGTTATACATTGACAGATCTCTATGTCTGGCAAATAGAACATTACAATCTAATGCAGGACTACGGCAAAAACGGTGCGGATTGCAACAAGGTCGCAATGATACTGGATTCCTTGTACATGATGGCACAATTAAAGAAAAGTCCGGAAGACTATCTGAAACGCTTGAACGGAAGTCTCGGAATGGATCGATTCTGAATACATATACCCTTGCACAGCGTAAGTTAGGACGGGCGCTATGCAAGGGTATATGTTTACTGCTGTCCAGCAAGATACGGCAACGGATCTACCGCCTCTCCGTTAATACGGATCTCAAAGTGAAGATGCGGTCCGGTACTTCGTCCCGTATTTCCCGAAAGTGCTACCTGCTGTCCTTGATCTACATATTGTCCCACACTGACTGTCACCTCACTCAAATGTCCATACCGGGTGCTGACACCGTCACCATGGTCGATAATAACACAATTGCCATAGCCACCAACCCAGCCGGCAGTAATGACCTGACCGGCACGGGAAGCACGTACGGTTGTTCCAATCGGTACACCAACATCGGCTCCTGCATGAAGTCTTCCCCAACGATATCCAAAATTAGAAGTCAGATTCCAATTAGTGACCGGATACATATAAGTTGGTTTTGATTTCGTACCACGTTTGACAACTTCTGCAACTGCAGCAACTTCCACTGTCTCCTGCAATTCCTTTCGATCCGATTCCACATCATCCTTGTAAGTAACCAGATCTGTTACTACGTGGCTGCCCGGTGTTCCCTCCTGCACTACCTCTGTCTCACCAATATACATACTGTCATCATCCTGATATACGACATCCTCATTATAATTCTCTTTGTAAGTCTCCTGTTTCTCAACTAAGACCTGAATGGCAGCCTTCGGAACAGTAATGTTCAAGCGGTCGTCATAATAGATATCATCATCGGATTCGATCTGTGGATTCAATGCTTTAATATCATCCACAGTTAAATTGTTCTTCTCTGCAATCACAGACAACGCATCTCCCGGTTCTACGACATAAATGCTGGCTTCTGCGTTCTTGGTTGTCATCTCGGCATAAGCCGTATCTTTATCTTTGATCTGTGCTGTATTGACATATGTCTCCACAACCTGAATGGTGTCTGCAAATCCCACATACTTCACACCATCTTCTACGCCCTGTGCCACAACTGCCGGATCTTCCGTTGTCACTTCTTCCGTTGCTACGGCTTCTGTGTTCTCTACACTGCTTTCGTCTGTCTCACCAGAACCGTCTTCCGAATCGCTACTGTCTGCGGCATCTTCCTGTCCGTCACCTTCTGCCGGTGCCTGCGTTGCCTCTTCTGTCGTAGTTTCCTCTCCCGTCATATAGGTACGGGTATTCTCAGCAATCGGCTTAATACTTTCCACATCTGATATATCATCATTTCCTAACGGAACTTCTGTCGTTGTCTCTTCCGTATTCTGTGTACCCGCATCTTCTGTCCCAGTGGTATCCCCATCGGTACTCTCACCGTCTTCAGCAGAAGTCCCTTCCGTAGTTTCATTCTCTGCTGTATTACCTTGCGTGTCCTCTGTTGTGACTTCTTCCGAAGTTTCCGCTCCGGTATTCTTGTCCTCCACGTCAACCTCATACATCGTCACATTACGGCTTGCCGGTGGTTTCAACCCGACTTGAAACTGATCATTTGTATCATATACATTCTGCGCTTGCTCCAAAATACTGATCACATCTTCCATGTGTTCTACAGTAACCATATGATCATCCACACGCATTGTATATGCAAGCTTCTTATCGGAACTTGCATACTTATCCAAATCTTTTAAAATGGCATCCGCAAGCTTTTCATTGCGAAGAACATGCATACCCTTTATCTTTTCTGCATCTTTTTCGGAATCCACCTCTTCATATGTCACATCTGCAAAAACAGGTTTCACCCCATCTTTATTATAAGTAAGTCTTGCCTGCTTATATGCTTCCCGACCTGCTTCTTCGCTTTTTGCCAATGCCACAACGTTGCCATTGATCATAACTTTGATCTTCGGACCAAATGTTATACTTCCGATTGCATTCACAACCGGATTATCCGTCAGAAATGCTTTCTCCTCTTTGCTCATGACTTTTCCCGCTGCCGGTGCGATCAGCAATCCGATCACAGTCCCTAGCATTGCCGCTTTGAACCATCCCACCTGCACGCGGATCTTAAACTCAAACTTCTTCACACATATCCTCTTTTCCGTCTACAATTCCATTCGCAACGAAACACACCATACCGTGGTTGCGTTGCTGCTCTCATTTTCTCTACTTCACTTTCCGGACAGAATAACCAAAGGAACCTAAATGCTCACCTAACGTATAATACTGTCCATGGGAATATGCTAACAGATCTGCATCATTGATATGAAATGCGCCCTTATCATCCATAAACTCATCGGACACCTGCACATTTACAACCTCCGCTAAGAACATATCGTGACTTCCAAGTTCGATTACCTGTGTTACCTTGCATTCAATATTCACCGGACTTTCCATTACGATCGGTGCATTGATCTTCTCTGCCTCTCCTTTGGTTAAATGTGCGGTTGCAAACTTGTCCTCATCCTTACCACTGCGAACTCCACAATAGTCTGTCGCTTTCGCTAAATCTTTAGTTGTCAGATTGATCACAAATACTCCACTTTCCCTAATCATAGAATATGAGTGTCTCTCTTTTCGAACAGAAATAGATACCATTGCCGGATCAGAACAGATCGTTCCTGCCCATGCGATCGTTAATACATTATCATTTCCTTCTTTATCTCTGCAGCTTACAAGTACCGCCGGTACCGGATATAACATATTGCCCGGTTTCCATGATTGTTTTGCCATAATGTTTCTCCTTCTCTCTTGATTATCATATTTTCATTTCAAATTCTTATCCGAATTGCTCATCGGGATTCATAATTGCCATAACACTCTTGTATTATAGCCATATTCTGCAAATCCCGCAACTACTACC
>USBM01000019.1 GCA_900552885.1 uncultured Clostridium sp.
ATAACCATAGCATTGCAATTACGATACCTGCCAACGATCCATACATCAGGGACAGACTCGGAAAATAATCAATATATATTACAACTATACGTGATATCACTAACCACGCCACTGCAGCAAAGGCAGCCCCCGGCATCTGTTGACGGACTCTCTCTCCAAGATTGACCTTCTCTTCTTTACCAATAGGCAATCCAAAGCCCCCTGGCAATATAACATACAACATAAGCAGAAAACCATAAAATAACAGCCATCCCATAACATATCGTATTAACAGCAAAATTGTTCGCATTGCAGACTCAATCTCAAATACACCCTTAATATATTCCTGATAATAATGGCTTACCATAACATATCCGCACATTGCGATCACAAACAGCAGAATAAAAAGAACCGTATATACAATTGCTATGCACCTTGACACAACCCAATTGCTATTATCCCTTCTTAACTGATACATGGTATTAAACCCATCCATTAAAGCTGCTATTCCCTTTGATGCAGACCACAACATCGTAATTGCAGAGAGCGAGATAACCGTTTTACCTGCTCTTGCATACAGATCCGCAATAATATCCTGAACATATCCGATCAGATCGTCCGGTATAATCTGCATCATCAAATGTAATACATCCTGCTGTGTAAACGGCAGATATGTTGTAACTGCCAATATCAGAGAAATAATCGGCACAACAGAAAGCAGAATGAAGAATGCGGCCTGTGCCGCACATGCTGCTGTATAATTATCACTAATCTTCTCACCAAACTTATTGATAAACCTAATAATTAGCTTAAGTCGTTCCCTTTTCCCTTTCTTTTCCGGCTTTTCCATCTCTCTCTCCTATTATTTTCCCATCAGTTCGTACATATCTTTCAATTCCACCGCTGTATAATAGTGGCTGATTATATCACTTGCCAGGTATCCAAGCTTCGCCATATCATTGGCACCATTCTGGCTCAATCCCACGCCATGACCGAATCCTCCACCACGTATAGCAAATCCATTACTATCATCTACATAGAAATATGCACTTGGTAAAGAAGTCCACCCGGCAACGGTAGAGCCATCCTGTTTACGGATCGCCACCTGCTCCGGACTTAATAACGCCCTTGCATTAGACTGTCCTTTCACCAATATCGTCTCCGCTGTTCCGGTGATCACCATCTCTTCTACGATTCCGCTTGCTCCTCGTTTCGTCACTTCAATACTCACAAGATCCCCGATCGTATTAATTGATTTCTTCTCATATTCTCCATTCGCATTCATTGCCAATATATTCTCCGGCATTGCTTTGATCCGATCATACAAATGACTATTAATTGCTTCCGTTAGCTTCTCCTTTGTAAATCCCACACTCCACCGGAAGAATGGTTCATCCTGTTCAATAAAACCGCTCCCCAATTCTCCATCTATAAATTTCCGGAAACTCTCCTCATTGTCTAAGCTTGCCATGTCATTCAATTCCGTTTCCATTGTATCTAACAAATAAGGCTCCTGGTTTCCGCCCCACACCGCACTGTTATTACTTGTTGCACCACAGGATGTTGAGAAGAAGAATGCTTCAATCACTTCATTGTCATAACACGGAACAACACCATATGTATCATCCACTGCATAATTGGTTCGTTCATCTTCACCCACATTATTATATACCTGACTCGAAATACTATCGTCTAAATGGGCTCCGTACTGCGTATAGGTATCACTTTCCATCTGACGGTATGCATATGCCCTTGCGCAGATTGCCTGTGCTTTTAACGCCTCTGTCTCATAAGATACCGGCATCTCACTTGGAACAACTCCATACAGATATTCTTCGACCGGCAATTCGTTAACTACCAGCACTCCTTTATCATCCCTGGATAGTTCAATCGTACCGCGATAGGAAGGATTGCCGCTTTGTCGTTTGATCGAAGTAATGGTAATCTTCCCGTCTTCCTCTTTCGACCGAATCTTTGCCGCCCCATTCTTCAACTGTTCACTTCCATTACGAAATGATACCTTTTCTCCCGCTGCGTGTTCTTCCACCTGATCCCCATATGTAATCGTGTAATCTGTATCGGAAGTCACAGATACTTCCCCATGATAATAGTCCGTATACTCCGTATTACTGATCAATACCCTGATATTCTTTGCATAGATATCCTCTGTGATCAATGCAGCTTCTAACATGTTATCTTTTATATAAAGAGAAATCTTATCATATCCGATCAGTGTACCAGCAGATCTCATCGCCTTAAATGAACCATTTACTTTATAGACATTAAATGTATCCGACAAATAGACAGGATCTTCCTGCCCTTCTACTGTAATTACTCCATCTGCACATGCGGTTACCTTGGCTTCTACCAGATCGCCTGTATGATCAGTAACAGACTCAACGCCTTTGTTAGATAATATAATATCTCCTAAAAAGTTCTCTCCTTTAATACTGTTAGCAACCTCTTTAGAAACATGGAATTTCTTTGCAGAACCATCCACATAGGCAAGAACGCTATAATCACCATCCTCCTCCGACACCTTGGACAGGTAGGCATTCTTGACGGTAATCTGCTCTTTGCTCTCCCCCTGACAGAGGATAATCTCATTATTCGAGACATACACGCGAACCACCTTACCAACGTATGCACTATCTAATCCATAGTCCTTCTCCATGTAGTAATCACCATTATTTGTACTGACCACTTCATATGCAACACCATCAATTACCTTGTTCACTGCATTATCAATATCATATATGTACAGACTCTCGCTCATCAAACGATCTAATTCCAATGCCTGAATCATCGCATCATACAGCTTTTCAAACTGTTTCGTGGTAAGCGGAAGAAATCCTGGCTTATGCTCCAAAGACACATCCACCTGATCATAAGATACATCTGCCTGCTTCAATAACTGTTTTGCCTGTGCCACGTTAAAGGAGGACCCTAAACGATCCGTATATTCATAATCATTCACACCCAGATAGCTGATCAACCGGTTTGCCTCCCGGTTCGGCATAAACTGATTCGACAATGTCCTATAAAAACCCAGCTTGATCAAAACCCCACCGATCACACCCAACACAACAAGGATACTAACTAATATCCATACCCCCGAATGCTTTCTCTTTCTATTCTTCTTCATTGCACTTAATTCCTTCCTGCCCCAATAATAATCTAAACATACAAGAAGCAGCACTTAGACGTATGCTAATGCGATCCGTCGACCAATGCTGCTTCGTTCTCTTTCGTGCCTATGTAAACTCCTTCGTGTCTATATAAACTCTTTGGTATCTTCTATCTTTCGTATAAGTTATCTTTTGTAAACTTATCATAAAGTAGAACAACCGGGAATGTCGTTTCCTGCATTTTGAGTCCTAGCCAGGCTAGGTGGGCTACTCCACATAGACTTCTGCCGTCCTATCATAGCAGGCTTGACATCCATCTATAAATATCAGTGTCCCATAAAAATAAATGTAGGTTCAAAATAACAGGAGTTGTCGTGAACAACATAAGTTCTACGATATTAATATCTCTTAAATCTAGGTAGATTATACACCACTTATATAAAAAACACAAGAAAATATTCCTTGAATTTTATGATTGTATCAAGTATGATAGATTGCAGAATCTGATATACAAGCGGATAAAAAAGGAGAAGATTATGTCTAAGAAAAATGTTATCGTCGCTCAGTCCGGTGGACCTACTGTTGCAATCAATGCATCTTTAGCCGGTGTATTAGATGCCGCGATCAAGAGTGACCAATATGCTTCCGTATATGGTTCCCAGTATGGAATTTTAGGAATTCTTAAGAATCAGCTAATTGACTTAACCAAACAGGTGGAAGAGTTTCCGGCTTTCATTGACACATTGAAGATCAGTCCTGCTATGTACCTCGGTTCCTGCCGCTACAAGCTGCCGGATCCTAAGACAGACGCTTCCGATTATGCATTCATCTTTGAGCAGTTTGAACGTTACAATATCGGAGCATTCTTCTATATTGGCGGCAATGATTCCATGGATACCGTCCTTAAGTTAAGTGCTTACGGCAAAGAACACAATAGCGATGTCCGGATCATCGGTATTCCTAAGACTATCGACAATGATCTTTGCATCACCGATCATACACCCGGATACGGTTCTGCTGCCAAGTATGTTGCTTCGTCTTTGTTGGAGATCGCTCATGATACCTTTATCTATAGTGTGAAGAGTGTCACAATTATTGAGATCATGGGCCGGGATGCCGGTTGGCTGACAGCAGCTTCCGCACTTGCACGTAATGAATATAATTCCGCACCACATTTAATCTATTTCCCGGAGGTTGCCTTTGATACCGAACAATTCCTGCAGGATGTAGAAAATGAGCTTGACAGACGGAATAATGTTATTGTCGCCGTTTCTGAGGGAATCAAAGACAAAGACGGAAATTATATCAGTGCCACGACTGCTGCCAATGACCAGTTTGGTCACTCCCAGTTAAGTGGAACCGGAAAGTGCTTAGAGATGTTAGTAAAGGACAGAATCGGCGTAAAAGTTCGTTCGATAGAACTGAATGTTTTACAACGTTGTGCTGCTCACATTTCCTCTCTTACCGATATCGATGAATCATTCCGTTTAGGAAATCAGGCAGTTGCATATGCGACAGAAGGCAAGACAGAATGTATGCTTACCTTACAGCGTGTCTCGAACACCCCATATGAAGTTGCTATCGAAACTGCCGATATCAAAGGAATCGCTAATGAAGCCAAGTCTATTCCAAGAGAATGGATCAATGCTGCAGGCAATGATATTATGCCGGCACTTTATGACTATATGGCTCCATTAATTCTCGGGGAGCCGCATATTACCTACAAAAACGGATTGCCGGTATATCTTCCGGTACATCATCTGAATTCTTCTAATTAAGAATACATTCCATAGCAGATATATATACTAGAAGACCGGAGCAGGAATTTTAGATTTCCTGTATCCGGTCTCTTAATTTCATCATATTCTGATCCATATCTGCGATTACTTCTGCATAATGCTTTAGTTCTGTAGCGATTTCCCCAGCCTGACTGACCTCCTTCTTATAAAGCAACTGATAATCTAACACCGACCAGAAATCCATTGCCACCGTCCGAAGCTGTATCTCCACTTTTACCCACTGTGCTTTTTTTGTCAGATAGATAGGAACTTCAACAATCAGATGCAGACTCTGATATCCCGTATCCTTTGGCTCTTTGATATAATCCTTTACTTTAAGAATATGTATATCTCCCTGCATACTTAAACACTGCATGATCTCATACACATCATCCTGAAACAGACACGTCACTCTTACCCCAATAATATCATTTAATCGTTTCTTTGCTTCCTTCAGATTAATCTTAATATTCTTGCGTTTCAGCTTGCGGTAAATACTCTCTGCCGACTTAATCCGATGTGTTACCTGTGTGACTACAACACGAGCTTTGTTTCCTTTCAGCTCCTGATCGATCATGGAAATTTTGGATTCAATCACCTGAATTGCCCACATACATTTTAATTGATATTCCTGATCGGATAGTGATTCCCGAAAATCCGATATGATCTTTCTTTCTAACTTCTTATCCTTGTCCATTCTATACCACCTACATTCTTTCTCTTGTTTAACATAACATGGTATATCCGGAACTTCTATCGCATTTTCTATCTCTTTATGTTAAATATATGTTAATGTCAGCTTCCTATAGCTCCACTTCCTCACAATGCCGCTCAATCTCCTTCCCATTATACAGGAAGTGACAGATACCATTGATAATCTCAATATCCTCTTCTGCCGCGCCAATGTCAGTGTGCCATTTCGTACGCAACTGCGTATCAACCCCTGAATTATAGATCCGGACTTTTGCAGTATCTGTCCTGTTACCTAATACAATTGCCTCTTTTCCTTCATTCTGAATCGTCAACGCAACCGCACTCATGGAAAATGCCGTATCCCCCGTCTCGGCACCAATACCGCACACCCTGTCTCCCCGCATCCGGATGATCGCATTTCCGCTCTCGATCGTGATATGGCTCCGCGCGCCATCAAAGGTTCCCAATGCAACTGCATAATTCCCACCTGATACACATTTAAAGAATAGATGTTCCATTGCAATATCTACACTACCTGACATGGATCCTACCCCAATTCCCTTCGTACAACCCATTGTAATCTCCATATTACAATGATGAATGGAAAGCTGCATATCTCCCTTGATTGAACCAATTGCGACACCTTCTTCACCATTCATCTGAATCATGTACTTGCCACGATTAATATGCGTTACACCACCTAGTCCGGAACCTATTCCAATTCCATGCACAACATTTCCTTCAATCACGATCTCACCATCCTGATCCAATTCCAAAATGCCATGTCCATTCTCAAGATCATTACCGATCGCATAATTACCGGTATCACTTAATATAAACAGAAAGTTACCATTGCCCGACAGCGTCAGCCTGGAACTTTGCGGAACACGGATTCCTCCACCTTTTAAGACATTTTCACCTTTCAGGATGATCATGACCGAACAGTTCTCACCTAATTCAATACATGGATGATTCTTCTTTGCCACCAAATGAATGTTTTCAAGCTCAATCGTACCATGATATCCGGATTCAACACGCAGATCCAGCTTAGATTCCATCCCGGGGGTTCCGGCAAATATAATATCACGGTGAATCTCTCCCTCCGATGGGATATATATGGTCCGGTACTTCTGGGATGCCACTTTCACCGTAGATACCCGGTTCTCACGTCCCGCAATATACGTCTCTAAGCCTGTCTTCTTCATTCGGATATGCTGATACCGGATAATCTCACTCTTGATCTCCGCCGGAATCGATGCAATCGGTTCTGCCGCCGGCTTTGCTGTATAATATCCCTGAATCAGATCCACTCCAAGCTCGATCACAGCCTCTAATTCCTCTGTTGTCTCTACTCCCTCTGCCAATGCCATAATATCATTATCATGTGCAAAAGTAACGATCTCACTAACAAAATGCTGCTTCTGAGGGCTGTCCTGAATATCTGTCAACAGCATACGGTCAATCTTCACATAATTCGGCATATATCGGAGCAGGTTCGTGATATTTGAATAGCCTGTTCCGTAATCATCTACCGCCGTTTCAATTCCCATGCGGCAATATTCATCTTTCATCTTCGTTAACTGCTCATCCGGAAGTTCTGTCTGTTCGGTCAATTCCACCACGAATACATCTGCCGCAGACTGCATCTTCTCCCGAAGTGTCTCTTTGTCTGCCCCGACTAGCTGCTTACCCGGGATACTGTTCACAAACACTTTTCGCTTATCAAACAACGCCCAGTTTGTCTTCACGTATTGTAAGACATTAAAGAAAGTAGCCTTCTCCACATCATATAAACGATCCATGCTCTCTGCATATTTCAGTACCGTGAGCGGAGACACCGATGGCTGCACATCCGTTCGCATCAGTGCTTCATATGCATAGATTTCCCCATTCTTTGCACTTACAATCGGCTGGAAATGATACCGGAACCGATTATCATCTAATATATGTTTAACCAGTGCCTCTTC
Organism: uncultured Clostridium sp.; assembly: GCA_900552885.1. Classification (GTDB taxonomy): domain Bacteria; phylum Bacillota; class Clostridia; order Lachnospirales; family Lachnospiraceae; genus CAG-590. The sequence goes on from USBM01000019.1 coordinate 7,546, forward strand.
CTTCTTCTCTTCCTCCGTCAGAACCTGCTTTGTCTCTGGGCGTTGCATATTTGCTTTGTTACCATTCTTCTGGCTAACCGCACCACTCAGAAGGCGTTCTAATTCTTTCGTATTTTCAACCTTTTCGGTCTTACTTCCGGTATATACCGCTAGCTTGTATTCTTTCTTATTCTTATAATTGTAATTCTGTATCTCTGCAAGAATATGATCCCGTATCCCGTGTATCTTCTTTTTATCATTCTGTTCAGACAAAATGGTAATAGCAAATTCTCCATTACCAAGCCCGCATACCATTCCATCTTCTGTACACTTCTCAATAATGCCGGCAATTGCCTGTATGATCTCATTGCCTGCTTCTCTTCCGTATGTAATATTAATGCGATCCAGATTACAGATATCCACTACCAATGTACTTAACCAATAATGTTTCTCATTCGCCTGATTAATAAGAGATCCGGCACTTCCCATAAACCCTTTGTAATTATAAAACCCTGTCAGATTATCCCGAATACGACTGGATTCTAATATCTGGTTGCTCCGTTTCAGGTCCTCAATCCTGCGAAAACATTCTAATCCCTGCATAACGCTTCGAGCCCACAAACGATATTCTTCCTGATATCCTCTCGGCTCATTCCCATAACTTACCACTGCATATCCAAAACAAAGTTCTTCAAAATGCATCGGTGTAAATATATATGCCATCGGTGTATCATGTTCCTGATATAACTCCGGCAATAGAATGTGACGGTCAAAGGTGTCTTCAAAATCTACCTTATCCTGATTCGCATCTACTTTCCCACACTGCAGGACATGTAGCATCTCATCACTATAATCATTCCATTTAATCTCCTTATCCGTGTCCTCTAAATGCTTCCAATCCGAATTCAGGCACAAATGAAAATTATCAAAGTTCCGAATCTGGGATACATAAGAAAATATTGTGTTCATCAGTCCTTCTATATTAGACTGACATAACATATCCTCCATTATATGGTTAAAACAGGAATAGAAATTATTCGAAAATATATCTGTTGCCCATTCTTTCCTCAAAGTAGACTGAAATTGTATCTTCTCCCCATGGCATCCACAGCTTCTGCCAATAAATAACGGAACATCTGATTCAAATTTAGTCATTACCCGACCATGTAATAATGCATCAATACTGGTAGCCACATGCTTCCCACAAGCCTTTGCCGGAATAGGTGCTGACGTGATCGGCTCCGGACTTAGTCTTCCCTCTGTAATTGAATCATATCCGATCACAGCAATATCCTCCGGTATGTGCAGCCCATTTTTTGTCAATGCATCTGCCGCACCAATTGCCATACAGTCATTGGCACATGCGATTGCCTGTGGCAGATGCTCTCTATCCTTTAGAATCAGCTCTGCTACATTCGCCCCACTGGTATACCAGAAATCCCCATAAAAGATTCGTCCCGGTTCCACAACAATATCATGCTCTTTCATACAGTCTAAGAATCCCTGCAGACGCTGCTTCGAATGTGGATGCCATCTCTTACCTGTAATATACGCAATATCTCTGTAACCATGTTCCTCGATCAAATGCGATATCAGACGTTTCGTGGGCGTATAGTGATCCGTCATAACAGTCGGAAAATACTTACTCTCCCGATCCACACAGATTACAGGACCGGAAAAACAATTCTTTAATTGATGTTCAATCCGGTCTGCAACCTGCGGTGTCTGAATCGTATCTGCCAAGATCACAACTGCATCAAATAAATGATACTCGATCAATGAAAATATATGGGATTCTCCAACTTCCCGATTCTGTGTCTCCTGATACTTCTGATACATTGCAAAAATGCAGACGTCATAATCATAAAGGAAACTCTGCTCTAAAAATCCTTTAATAAATAGTGCCTGATTGTCTTCTTCCGGCTGTCCTACCAACAATGCAATTCTCTTTCGTTCCTTCATATATTACTACTCCACATTCTATTCATTCTTATCTTTCCTATCGATCCCACTTGTCACATAAACTGTTGATCTGATCTGTAAAGCGAACCAGATCCTTGTTAGCGCCACCCTTGTTATGTGCTATAACAGTAAGAAGCCGATTACCTGCTGCCACTAACCGGTCAAAGATTGCCTGTGCACGGAAAGCCTTCTGACTAATCTTCACCTTCTTTGTTGCTACCCCTGCAAAGATCAATTCGTCTGTGCCAAGATCAAACTCTGCCCCGGAGAATGGAGCAACAGCTTCATACCCTTCCTCCTGGATCATAGTCTTAAAGTGCTCACATACCAGATCCTCTCCATGTACAACAAATACTTTTGGCTTTGGTTCAAATGCATGCAACCATCTCAATAACCCCGACTGATCTGCATGACCACTGATTCCTTCTAACTTCTCAATCCTTGCCCGGACTTCGATCAACTCGCCAAATAACTTAACCGTTGTTGCGCCCTCCAAAATACTACGGCCAAGTGTTCCATGTGCCTGATATCCAACAAATAAAACCGTACATTCCTTTCTCCATAGATTATGTTTCAGATGATGCCGGATACGTCCTGCTTCACACATTCCGGAAGCTGAAATAATCACTTTTGGTTTCATATCAAAATTAATTGCTTTGGAATCATCACTTGTAACGGCTGTCTTAAGTCCCGGAAAAGCAATCGGATTGATTCCCTGCTTGATAAGCTCCATAGCTTCTTCATCAAAACAGTTATCCACATTCTTATTAAAGATATTCGTTGCCTCAACCGCCAACGGACTATCTACATATACCTCAAATCCTTCATATTCCGGAAGCAGGTTATCATATTTGATCTTCCGAATGAAATACAATAATTCCTGTGTTCTTCCAACCGCAAAGGACGGAATGACTACATTACCACCCTTATCAAATGTCTCCTTAATAATTCTGGTCAATTCTGCTACATAATCCGGTGTTCCTTCATGATTCCGGTCTCCATAAGTAGACTCCATCACCACATAATCTGCCTCCTTCAGATACTGAGGATCTTTGATAATGGGCTGGTTAATATTACCTATATCACCAGAAAATACGATCTTCTTGGAGATATCTCCCTCTGTCAGCCATATCTCAATGCTGGCAGATCCAAGCAAATGTCCTACGTCTGAAAAACGGATCCTGATTCCATCTGCCAAGGTGATCATCTCATCATACCTACATGGCACAAAAAATGCCAATACCCCAATTGCATCATTCATTGAATATAGCGGAATGAATTCTTCCTCTCCGGCACGTCTCGCTTTTCGATTCCGCCACTCTGCCTCAAACTCCTGAATATGTGCACTGTCACGCAACATGATCTGACAAAGATCTGTTGTCGCTTTCGTTGTATACACCTGCCCCCGGAAGCCTTTGGCATACATAAGTGGGAGTAACCCTGAATGATCAATATGCGCATGTGTTAACAAAATATAATCCACATCTGACGGATTCATTGGAAGTTCCTGATTCTCATACACATCCGGCCCCTGTTCCATACCACAGTCAATCAGAATATTCTTCCCACAAGCCTGCAGACAATGGCAACTTCCGGTCACCTCATGATCCGCTCCAATAAATGTTAACTTCATAACAATCGCCCCTTTCCATACATTATGCGTCTTTCTTCTGCTTCTATTGAATAAAATGCAGCTTGCGTGCCACCTTCACCAACATCGCTCCTTTCGGAAATGCAAGCAACATCTCTTCTGTATATCCACCAACCTTCAACATCACCGCAAAATAGGTAACTGCTGCAAGACTGATTGCAACCAATACAGCAATCGCATTACTGATAAATGCACCCATAACTTGAACCAGAATCCAATCAAGTCCTTTGTATACAAGAATTGCAACAAGCCCCATAACAACCGCAGAAATTACCGGCACTCCTATCGTCTGTTTCCACTCCATCTTAAACCGCAATTCCTTCTTCACAAAATATAGATTCATCGCTACAACTATAATCGCATAAAATGCTGTTGCAAGGATCAACGAATAGATCTCTAACTTTGCTACCCCGATCAGCGGTATCAACAATAACATATGTCCTACCAACGCAGTAACAGAACTGATTACCGGTATATTTACTTTGCCAATTCCCTGCAAAACACCATTCAGCACACTTGAAATCCCATATAATACAATTGAAATGCCACCAATCAGCAACAGATTCGATACCATTGTAGTATCTTCTGCTGACAAACTATAATACACTAACCTTACGATCGGTTTACCCAATACTCCAAAACCTACTGCACATGGCACTGTAAGTACCATTGCTAATTGAAGAGACTGTTGAATCTTATGATTACATCCTTCCTTGTCCCCAACGGCATACGCACCCGACACACTCGGAATCACCGCAGAACCTACCGCAGCTGCCATTGCAATCGGAACATTTGCAAGAACTAAATACATACGGCTATACAGCCCATACTGTCCATCGACCAATTCACTACTCATACCCATATACTGTAGCATCTTCTGATATATTGTCATATCCAAAATGACATTCACATTATAAATAGCGGAACTTAATATGATCGGTGTTGCAATCATCAATAACAACCGGATCACAGAACGATAGGAAAGAATCTCTGTTGTAGTATCCTGCGCAATCTTCTCTTCAACAATTCCCCGTTGTCTGTAAAACAACCATGCGATATAGATCAGACTAACCGTTGCTGCGACACCGGTTCCTAATGTACCTCCGGCGGCCCCATACACATCTGACATTGTGCCATGCCCATGCGCAACAGCCCACTTAATAAATGCTACTGCCGCCATAATACTGACAATCGCATTGATCACCTGTTCAATGATCTGAGAAATTGATGTCGGCACCATATTGCCATATGCCTGAAAATACCCGCGATACACACTGGCAAATCCTGATATGAAAATAGTTGGTGCTAAGATTCTCAACGACAATACGGTATTATCTGTAACAATATACGGTGCCACAATATACGTAAATAAAGAAGCTGCACCGCCAACAACTACCATATATAACATAGCGCCTTTGTATATCTGTTTCACATTACGATATTCTCCGCGTTGCACCCGTTCTGAGATTAGTTTGGATAATGCCGCTGGTATGCTGAATACAGCAATTGTCCAGATATATCCATATACGGTCTGTGCTGCTCCGTAATATCCGTTTCCTGCTTTTCCTAATATATTAGCAAACGGAATATTATATACCATTCCAATCACCTTGGATATAACACTTGCCGCTGCTAATATTGTTGCCTGCATAGCAAAACTGCCTGATATTGTTCTCTTTTTCGTCTTTCCCATATATCTATTCTGTCTTTCTAAAAATTATATTTATTATAGCACAGTTTTCCTCTCTTTAAAAGAAAAATCCCACTAAGACCACAACCAGGTGTTCTTAGTGGAATTTCCTTTCTTATGTGTCGATCAATTGCCCATGTTATCTACCCTTATCCACGATTATAATTGATCAGACAGCCTTTTAAGATAATCTCTCTTTCGTGATCTGTCAGATCTCCAAGATGGAATGTAAGCTCTTTCATGTCTTTGTTCACTACATATGCTTTAATATCATCATTCTTCTCACGAACCGCCTTGGCAATGTCCGGAATAAAGATATAATCATCAATCTCAAAATCATAATCTTCCGGCATTAAGAATGGTAACATTCCCCAGTTGATCAGGTTGGAACGATATCTCTTCGTTGCATATTCTTTGGCAACATTCGCCCATCCACCAAGTACCTTCTGGCAGGATGCTGCCTGTTCACGTGCAGAACCATCTCCTGGTTTCACTGCAAAGATGGTAGAACCAACACCCGTATTATCCTTACATGCGTCCGGGAACTGCTCTTTTACTTTGTGCATGATCTCACGCATTTCCGGGTACGCCTCACCCATGCACTTACCTTCTTCTCTTACTTTCTCAACTGCCTGAATTTCCTTGGCACGTCCCACATATTCCGGATCTTTACGTGACAATGTAAATTCAGCAAGTCCTAATGGATTCGAACGATACGAAGAAGTCTCTCCGGATGGAATCAATTCATCGGTTGTTGTAACCGGATCATGGATGACAGAAGCAACCTTCAATACCAGATTATCTGTCAAAGCTACCATCTCAGGCCAATCCTTGATGTTCGGTCCGAACTTAATCTCTACACTTGGATCCGCTTTGCCAACACCATTATATACACGGTTAGCATATATATTCTGATCAAAGAAATATTTTGGATTCGTAAAATTCACATCTACATCAGTTGCCGCAGTCAGATAACCCTTATTCGCTGCTGTTGCTGCAATAGAACGGGCATCCATTAAGGCAACGGATGAAATCTGTCCATTCTGTACCTTAGAACCTTCTCGATTCGGGAAGTTTCTTGTAGAATGACGGATAGAAAATGCATTATTGGCCGGTGTATCACCTGCACCAAAACAAGGTCCACAGAATGCAGTCTTCACAATCGCACCGGTCTCGATCAAATCTGCCAATCTTCCATTCTTAGCCAATTCCATATAGATTGGTGTAGAAGCCGGATATACGCTTAATGTAAATTCATCTGCTCCGATATAAGAACCTTTCAGGATATCTGCCGCTGCACAGATATTCTCAAATCCACCACCGGCACATCCTGCGATAATACCCTGATCTACATATAACTTACCATCTCTTACTTTATCTTTCAGTGTAAAGTCAACCTTACCATCTAAGCTGACTAAAGCACGTTTCTCGCAATCCTCTAAGATATCCATTAAGTTCGCATTCAACTCTTCAATCGTATAAGTATTACTTGGATGGAATGGCATTGCGATCATTGGTTTTACTTTACTAAGATCTACATAGACAACACCATCATAGTATGCAACTGCACCCGGATTCAATTCCTTATAATCTCCGCTTCTTCCGTGGATATCATAGAAATCTTTTACCTTATCATCCGTCTTCCAGATAGAAGAAAGACAAGTTGTTTCTGTTGTCATAACATCTATGCCAATACGATAGTCCGCACTTAAGCTATCCACACCAGGGCCTACAAACTCCATTACTTTATTCTTCACATAACCATTGGCAAATACCGCACCAATGATCGCAAGTGCAACGTCCTGTGGTCCGACACCTGCTTCCGGCTTACCATCTAAATAAATGGCAACAACTCCCGGCATCTTCACATCATATGTCTGACAAAGCAACTGCTTAACAAGCTCTCCACCGCCTTCTCCAATCGCCATGGTACCCAATGCACCATAACGGGTGTGTGAATCGGAACCTAAGATCATAGCTCCACATTCTGCCAGCATCTCTCTCGCAAACTGGTGAATAACTGCCTGATGAGGAGGTACATATACTCCACCATATTTCTTTGCACAAGTAAGTCCAAACATATGATCATCCTCATTGATGGTTCCGCCCACCGCACAAAGAGAATTGTGACAGTTTGTTAATACATATGGAATTGGGAATTTCTCTAATCCAGATGCTCTTGCTGTCTGAATAATTCCAACAAATGTAATATCATGTGATGTCAACTTATCGAACTTGATCTGAAGATTATCCATATCTTCTGAAGTATTATGTGCTTTCAAAATATTATAAGCGATTGTATTCTTAGCCGCTTCTTCCTTTGAAATCACACTTCCTGTCCTGCTCTTTAATTCCTGTTCCTGATTCGCCCCATCCGGAATGATCTCTGTACCATTCACCAGATAAGCTCCGCCTTCGTATAACTTAACCACGCATATATCCTCCTTACAGCTTGTTAATAAGAATTTCTCTCAATCGGAAATTATTGTAGCATAACATCCATGATATTTCAAATCATTTGCGTATACATTGGGAAATATATCCCTTTCTGGCAATCCTGGCTTTTCGGGGCAGTCCATATCGTATCGTTCCATGTCCCGGAAAATCCTGCTTTCCCTTTAGAAAATACAGATTATCCCCTTCTGCGTCCTCCCATGTTATATCCACATAATACCATCTTCCATCTATCCGGACCATATTCCACGCATGCTCCTCATTGCTCACATATACACAAGGAATCTCTAACTCCTGCATCAACCGGACAAACGCATAAGAATATGCCATACAGTTACCTTTTCCCCGGTAAAACGCATCATATGCCGTATAATACCTGTTATCATATTGCATATGCGTGATCAGATAATGCTTTCCCCATTGTATCCGCTGTATCCTTTTGCGTAAGCGCACCTTTCCAGCCAGTTTTCTCACTTTACGATCCACATATCTCTCCTGTTGTAATGTTGTCCGGTATTGTATCCGAAACGTAACCGCTGAATCCGGTTCCATCGAATACTGTACCTCAACCGCATCTACTCCACCTGTTACATAAGCATCTATATTAGACAGATCCTCAAAGAAAGGAACATATTGCTCCTTCTTATATTGCATTATATCCTGCCTGATCCCCGGATAGTAAAAACTCACCTCCTTCTGCCTTTCCTTCATAAGAAACACCATCCGGCTACACATCATGTTCCGGTCCTGCACATCATAGTAGAGAGTATGCGCATACACAGCTCTGCCATTCCATAAAATGCCACACACCATAGTCATAATAATAAAAAATCTACATGTGTATCCTTTCATACCACCAGCTCCTTCCTGCTTAATTCCACTTTCTTTCCTCTTTGGTATGAGCATTTTAACAAATGTA
>USBM01000020.1 GCA_900552885.1 uncultured Clostridium sp.
AGTATAAAGTGCCTTTTGACACAAGAAAAAAAGATAGACATTTGTCTAAAAACGTGGGATTATTCATTTACAGAAAAGGGTAAAAGTGGTATGATATTTCGTAGAGAAGATGCGATTAAAGGGAGGTTTTTATGAACGTTAAGATTGAACAGTGGATGAATTGGATTTTGTATGATGAATTGATGGAGGGTAAGTGTAATGCACCGAAGCAATTGCTAGGTAATCATGATTATGGAGAAGGTCAGATGATCACGGCATATAAGCCGCATTCGGTTAACTGTAAGGTGATTGCACCGGCGGGTAAGACGGAATACGAGATGGAGAAAGTGGATGACAATGGGTTCTATGCATTATATCTTCCAAAGAAGAAGTTTGTGGGATCGAAGTATCGTCTGGTGACGAACTATCAGGATGGCTCGACTGTTATATCTGCAGATCCATATAGCTTTGAAAATCAGATTGGATCTATGGATGTATACTTATTCTCAGAGGGTAATCATTGGGAGATATATAAGAAGTTAGGCGCACACCCAATGAAGTTAGATGGTGTGTCAGGTACTTATTTTGCTGTATGGGCACCTCATGCAAGAAGAGTATCCGTTGTTGGAGACTTTAATATGTGGGATGGCGCGTTGCATCCGATGCATTTGATCGGATCTTCAGGAATCTATGAATTGTTTATTCCGGATGTAGGTGAGGATGCAGTTTATAAGTTTAATATTCTGACACGGTACGGAGAAGAGATCTATAAAGCGGATCCGTTTGGTAATTGCGCACAGTTCCGTCCGGACAATGCTAATGTAGTTAAGGATATTACAAAGTATCGATGGAAAGATTCTACATGGATGGAGAATCGTAAGACAGTTACAAGAAATGACGCAATGCGTAAACCAATGAATATATATGAGATGCATCTTGGTTCGTGGAAGAAGAAAGTTGAAGACGACGAGAATGGATTCTTTTCTTATCGGGAATTAGCTCCGATGGTTGCAGACTATGTGAAGGATATGGGGTATACTCATATTGAGTTAATGGGAATTGCGGAGTATCCATTTGATGGTTCCTGGGGATATCAGGTGACAAATTACTATGCACCGACAAGACGATATGGTGATCCAGAGGATTTTATGTATTTTGTGGATTATATGCATAAGAATGGAATCAGTGTAATCCTTGACTGGGTTCCTGCTCATTTCCCAAGAGATGCACATGGACTTGGTAAGTTTGATGGAATGCCATTATTTGAACATCCGGATTCTAGAAGGGGAGAACATCCGGATTGGGGAACTTATATTTTTGACTTTGGACGGAATGAGGTATCGAACTTCCTGATCGCCAATGCGGTATTCTGGGCAAAGGAATATCATATCGATGCACTTCGTGTGGATGCGGTAGCTTCTATGCTATATCTTGATTATGGTAAGCAGGATGGCAACTGGCTGCCGAATGAAGATGGTGGTAATGAGAATTACGACGCTATCAAGATGCTGATGAAACTTAACAAGACAATTGAGGAGTTAGAGCCGGGGGTATTTGTAATTGCAGAAGAATCTACTTCCTGGGCAGGGGTTACCGCACCGGTTTCTATGGACGGATTAGGATTCATGTTCAAGTGGAATATGGGTTGGATGAATGATTTCTTAGAGTATATGAAGTTAGACCCATATTTCAGACAGTTCAATCATAACCGATTAACATTCAGCTTGATGTATGCATATTCAGAGAACTTTATTCTCGTGATCTCGCATGATGAAGTGGTACATCTGAAGTGTTCAATGATCAATAAGATGCCGGGATTGCATGATGACAAGTTTGCGAATCTGCGAACCGCTTATGGTTTCATGTATGGACATCCAGGTAAGAAGTTATTATTCATGGGTCAGGAATTTGCGCAGCTTAGAGAATGGAGTGAGGTAAGAAGTCTGGACTGGTATCTGTTAGATGGTGAGGATGCAGCAAGTCATAAGGGTATTCAGAATTATGTGAAAGCGCTGAATCATTTATATAATACATATGATGCATTCTATTATAACGATCAGGATCAGATGGGATTTGAGTGGATCAGTTGTGATGACCCACAAAGCAGTATTGTGTCATTTATTCGCCGGGGATCTACGGCGAAGGATCAATTGTTGTTTGTATGTAATTTTACACCGGTTGATCGGGATGGATTTATTGTAGGTGTTCCTTGTCAGGGCAAGTATACCGAGATATTGAATTCAGATGCAGAAGAGTTTGGTGGTAAAGGCCGCACGAATCCAAAGCCGTTGAAAGCGGAGAATGAGCCGTGGAATAACAGAGAACAGTCGATCACAATGCATCTTCCACCATTATCAGTTGTTGTATTCCGTTATGATTATGCGGAGAAAAAGCCGGTTGCGAAGGCGTTACCCAAGCAAAGCACAGTCAAGAAGAGTACACCGAAGAAGAAATGACCGGGTATTACATCCAATGTGGTGTCATTGGAGAATTCGGCACACTTATATAAGATACATGTGATTTTTAACAAGAAAAGCGAAGAAACGCTAGGAAATATCGGCGTTTTTTCGCTTGTTTTTTATGGAAAATTTCTTGAAAGCCCTGTTTCTTTGTGCTACACTTGAATTCGTGTGTGAAAATAACGATTGTAGATGGAAAGCACAAGGTGCTTAGGAGGAAAATATGAAGATCAAAAGAGATGATATCCGTAACGTTGCGATCATTGCCCATGTTGATCACGGTAAAACAACATTGGTAGATGAACTTCTGAAACAAAGTGGTGTATTCCGTGAGAATCAGGAAGTAGCAGAACGTGTTATGGATTCTAATGATATTGAGAGAGAAAGGGGAATTACGATTCTTTCCAAGAATACAGCAGTTCATTACAAAGGGACGAAGATCAATATTATCGATACTCCGGGGCATGCGGATTTTGGTGGTGAAGTAGAACGAGTTCTTAAGATGGTGAATGGAGTTATTCTTGTGGTAGATGCTTTTGAAGGAGCAATGCCACAGACCAAGTTTGTATTGAAGAAAGCATTAGAGTTGAATCTGCATGTGATCGTATGTGTGAATAAGATTGATCGGCCGGAAGCACGTGTAGAGGAAGTAGAAGAAGAAGTATTAGAGCTTTTGCTTGATCTAGAAGCGACGGATGAGCAGTTGGATTGTCCGTTTGTATATGCATCTGCAAAGGATGGGGTTGCTAAGAGAAATATGGCAGATGAAGCTGTGGATATGGCACCATTATTTGAGACGATCATTGATTATATCCCTGCACCGGAGGGTGATCCGGATGCAGATACGCAGATTCTGATCTCCACGATCGACTATAATGAATATGTAGGACGGATTGGTGTTGGTAAAGTTGATAATGGTACTTTGAAGCTGAATCAGGAAGTGCTGTTAGTTAATGCACATGATCCGGATAAGTGCAAGAAAGTTAAGATTGGTAAGTTATATGAGTTTGAAGGTCTTGACAAGGTAGAGGTCAATGAAGCCGGTATCGGTTCGATTGTTGCGATTTCCGGTATTGCAGATCTGCATATTGGAGATACACTCTGTTCGGTAGATAATCCACAGCCAATTCCGTTCCAAAAGATATCAGAGCCAACAATTTCCATGAATTTCATTGTCAATAATTCTCCGCTTGCAGGCAAGGAAGGAAAGTTTGTTACTTCCAGACATTTGAGAGACAGATTATTCCGTGAGTTGAACACGGATGTGTCTTTAAGGGTAGAAGAGACGGATGATACCGATACTTACAAAGTATCCGGACGTGGTGAGTTACATTTATCTGTATTAATTGAGAATATGCGCAGGGAAGGATATGAGTTTGCGGTTAGTAAAGCAGAGGTAATTTACCACACTGATGAGAACGGTAAGAAGTTAGAGCCGATGGAGATTGCATATATTGATGTTCCGGAAGAATTTTCCGGTACAATCATCAGTATGTTGAATGAACGGAAAGGCGAGCTGCAGGCAATGACCCCGGCTCATGATGGAACGGTTCGGTTAGAGTTTAATATTCCGGCTCGTGGTTTGATTGGTTTTCGTGGAGATTTCATGACCTCTACCAAGGGAACGGGTATTATTAACACGATCTTTAATGGATATGGTCCGTATAAGGGAGATATGATGTATCGTAATCAGGGTTCTCTGATCGCATTTGAATCAGGTACTTCTATTACGTATGGTTTATATAATGCACAGGATCGGGGAACGTTGTTCATTGGACCTGGTGAGGAAGTATATGCCGGTATGGTTATTGGACAGACTGGTAAGGCAGAAGATATTGAGATCAATGTCTGCAAGGCAAAACATTTGACGAATACCCGTTCTTCCGGTGCAGATGATGCTTTGAAGCTGACACCGCCAAGAGTATTAAGCTTAGAGCAGGCGTTAGAGTTCATCGATACGGATGAGTTGTTGGAGATTACACCGGAACATATTCGTATTCGCAAGAAAATATTAGACCCAACGCTTAGAAAACGTTCTAAGATCAATAACAAATAGAATATCGGATCCGGACAAGGCGGCCTGTTTACCAAATGCTTGAAATGTAGTATAATTAGCATTTAGTGGACAGGTCGGTTTTGCTTCAGGGAAAATTGATTTCCGTGAAACAGGGCTGTGTTGTGTGGAATGTACAGTTGTAGTATAGATAAGGAATGATTTGGAATGAAGAAGGAAGATAAGAAGGATAGCAGGCTGACGAGAAGAAGAGAACAGCTTGCCTGGGATAAATTGGATAATACGGCTAATCTGTTTCCGGTGATTGCAACAGAGGATATGACCAATGTATATCGTATCTCAGTAACCTTGACAGAAGAGATAGACCGGGTGTTGCTACAGGAGGCATTGAATCGGATATTGCCACAATTTTTGGTGTTTCGAATGAGACTCCGAATGGGAATATTCTGGTATTATTTTGAAGAGAACACCAGACCGGCTCCGATTGTGAGGGAGGAATACTCTCATCCGGGTGCGTATATTGACAAGAGTCGTAATAATCATTATATGTTTCGGGTAACTTATTATAAGTGCCGGATCAATTTAGAGGTATTTCATGAGCTGACGGATGGTGCAGGGGGAATTACATTCCTGAAAGAACTGGTGTATCAATATTTGCGGTTGCGGTATCCAGAGGAGCTGAAAGATGAGAAGGATAAGATCTCATCCGGAATATTCTTAGACAAAGAGGACAGTTATGTAAAGAACTTTAAGAAAGGACACAGCAAGGTATACAAGTCTGAGAAGGCGTTTACCCTGAATGGAGAGAGGCTTCCGAAGGGTGAGATGGGTGTTGTACATGGATATCTTCCGGTTGATGAATTGAAACGTGCAGGCAAGAAATACGGAGTAACGATCAATCAGTATCTGGTGGGTACGTTCGTGTATGCAGCATACAAAGAATATATGAGAGAACAGCCTTCGAAAGTACCGTTTCGTTGTTGTGTTCCGGTGAATCTTCGGCCATATTATGATTCTCATACGATGAAGAATTTCTTTGCAATGGTATTTGCTACGTTTCAGCCGGAGAAGGAGAGTTATACATTTTCTGAGATATTGGAGATTGTGGCACAGAATCTGAAAGAACAGATCACACCGGAGAATCTTAATAATATTATGTCTTATAATGTGTCAAATGAGAAGAACTGGATTTTGCGGGCAGTACCACTTGTAATTAAGAATTTTGTAATGAAACAGGTATATGGAGCTTCGGCGAAGGCAACATCAGCAACGGTTACCAATATCGGTAATATTGAATTGAAAGAGCCATACCGGAGGTTTGTGGAGCATTTTTATGTGACACTTTCTATGTCTAAGGGACAGCATATGAAAGGTGGAATCTGTTCTTACAATGGTATATTGACATTTACATTTAGTTCGATATTAACAGATCTTTCGATTCAAAAACGTTTCTTTCAGACAATTGCAAAGGACGGTGTGTCTGTTGCAGTAGAAAGTAATGGGTCATATTATGCATGATCAAGGTGGGGTGAAGAATGAATATATGTAGAAATTGTAATGTAATTATATATGATGACACGGATGTATGTCCGCTTTGCCATAGTGTTTTAGACGAACTGACGAAAGAAGAGATGCAAAGTCCGGTTGTTGGTCATGGGGCTCCATATCCGGACGTGAGAAAAAGGACAAAAAGGCTTCATTTTGTGATGCGGTTGATCTTGTTTTTATTTATTGTAGGAGAGATTGGTCTTATTGTTATTAATCGTATTGCAACACCGCATTTCTGGTGGTCGGGGATTAGTGGGATTGCTATGATCTATACATATCTGTCCATGATATATTGGATCAATCATGATGCCGGATATGCGGCAAAGATTGGTTTACAGTTGATTCTGACAATGGTATTCTTGCTTGGAATTGATTATTTTACCGGAATGACCGGATGGTCATTAAAATGGGCAATTCCGGGAGTGATTCTGTTCGGGGATGCAGTTGTATTTTTTTTAATGATGCTCAACCGGCAGCATTGGTATAGTTATACTTTGTTATTACTGCTTATAGCAATCTGCAGTGTCGCAATTATCAGTTTATATTTTTCAGGAAAGATAACAAATGTGGTACTTCCTGTTACATGCACAGCAGTGACGGGAATATATCTTCTTGGTACGATCATCTTTGGAGACCGGGAGATTACAAGGGAATTGAAACGCAGATTTCACGTGTGATCAAGAATAGGAGAGATGTATGGAGGACAGAATCAGTATACGCGGAAGAACTGCACGGAAGATGGTGAAGGTAGCGAATCATTTACCACTACCAGGCGGAAAGAATCAGGCTGGACAATTACGGGCGAGATTATCGCAGAGAGAGAAGATGTGGGAGTGTCCCGAACATTTGCAATTGCAGCAGATGGATATGGAATGGTTTACGATGGAGTTGTTAAGTCGGAAAGAGAGTCAGGAAGAAGCGGAAGCAAAACGTTCTGCCACAGGAATTATCCTGCAATTGCACGGTGGTGGATATTATGGGAAACTGCATAATACATATCGTGATATGGCGGGACTTTATAATGAACTAAGTAACGGATATGATGTGTTAAGTGTAGATTACCGGGTTGCTCCGGAACATCCGTATCCGGCAGCGTTAGAGGATGCACTGACCGCATATCAGTGGATAATAGGACAGGGATATGGAAAAGAAAAGATTATTGTAGCCGGTGATTCTGCCGGTGGTGGTCTGGCACTGGCACTTTGTTTGTATTTGCGGGATCATAATATGCCGCTTCCGGCTGGAATTATTACAATGTCAGCCTGGACGGATCTGACGAAAAGCGGAGAGTCCTATCAGGAGAATTTTGATATTGATCCGATATTTGGAGGTATAAAAGACAGTCTCGTATATCAGGATGGCTACTATAAGGATAGTAATCCGGAGATACCATATATTTCGCCGGTGAATGGAGATTATCATGGGTTTCCCCCGATGTTAATGCAGGTGGGAGAATATGAGATGTTATTAAGTGATACGAAGACGGTTGCAGAACATGCAAGAGCTGCGGGTGTCATTGTGAAGGAACATGTGTATCCGGGAATGTTTCACGTGTTTCAGATGGGTTTGCTGCTTTATCCGGAAGCAAAAGAGGCATGGATAGAAGTTGGCAGATTTATTCGGTATTTGAGAAAGAAAGAGAAGAAAGAACATGTATAAGATTACGAATTATCTCAAGGAATATAAGAAGGAGAGTATTATTGCTCCTATATTTAAGATGTTAGAGGCAAGCTTTGAATTGTTTGTACCGCTTGTTATGGCAGACATTATTGATACGGGTATTAAGAATGCAGATAACGCATATATCCTGCGTATGGGTGCAGTGCTGGTATTGCTGGGTGTGATCGGACTGACATGTTCGATTACGGCACAGTATTTTGCAGCGAAGGCATCCGTTGGGTTTGGAAAAAGTGTGCGTAAAGATCTGTTTGCACATATTAATGCGCTGTCTTATACGGAGTTAGATACAGCAGGAACCTCTACATTGATCACGCGTATGACAAATGATATTAACCAGATGCAGTCCGGTGTCAATATGTTCTTACGACTCTTTTTACGGTCGCCATTTATTGTAGTGGGTGCTATGATCATGGCGTTTACCGTAGATGTGAAAGCTGCTCTTGTGTTTGTTCTGGCAATCCCGTTATTGTCGATTGTTGTATTTGGAATTATGTTATATACGATTCCGTTGTATCAAAAGGTACAAAAGGCGCTTGATAAAGTACTCTTAATGACAAGAGAGAATCTGGTTGGCGGCAGAGTGATCCGTGCTTTTTGCAGACAGAAGGATGAGGAAGCAGATTATCAGCAGGGCAGCGATCATTTAATGCAGATGCAGGTATTTGTTGGTAAGATATCAGCCTTAATGAATCCGGTAACATACATTATTGTGAATGCGGCAATTATTGCGATTATATGGATTGGTGGCTTGCAGGTAAATGTTGGAAACTTAAGTCAGGGTGAGGTGATCGCACTTGTCAATTATATGTCGCAGATTCTGGTGGAACTGGTAAAGCTTGCAAATTTGATCATATTGCTGACAAAGGCAGCCGCATGTTCTAAACGTGTTGGAGAAGTCTTCGCTATGCAGCCATCGATTGTGGAACATCCAACCGGTGTAGATCTTGTTCCGTCTGAGGACAAGGTTGTATTTGATCATGTAACATTTACATATGCGGGAGCGAAAGAGCCGGCATTGAAAGATATTAATTTTACGGCAAAGAAGGGGCAGACGATTGGAATTATCGGAGGTACCGGATGCGGTAAGTCTACTCTGGTGAACCTGATTCCAAGATTCTATGATGTAACGGAAGGTTCTGTGTTAGTTGATAAAGTTGATGTCAGATCCTATTCGTTCCATCAGCTTCGGAATCGGATTGGAGTAGTGCCACAAAAGGCGGTTCTATTTAATGGAACAATAGCAGATAATATGCGATGGGGAAAAGAGGATGCGACGGAGAAAGAGATGAACCGGGCGATTGCGATTGCACAGGGAACGGATGTGATTGCAAGTAAGAAGAATGGGCTAAATGAAATGATTTTACAAGGGGGAAAGAATCTGTCAGGTGGTCAGCGGCAGCGCCTGACAATTGCAAGAGCATTGGTAAAAGAACCGGAGATTCTGATCTTGGATGATTCGGCTTCTGCACTTGATTTTGCGACGGATGCGAGACTCCGCAAGGCAATCAGGGAAGAAACCAAGGGCATGACAGTATTTATCGTGTCACAGAGAGCATCCACCATCAAACAGGCAGATCAGATCATTGTATTAGATGATGGTGCTATGGTAGGCATTGGCACGCATGAGGAATTAATGAAGTCGTGTGAGGTATATCGGGAGATTGTACATTCACAGGATGATAATGCGGCAAAGGAGGGAACAGAAGATGGCAAATAAAAGTGAAATGTCCAAAGAAAGTCAGATGAATACGGTAAAGAGAGTTCTTTCTTTTATTAAGCCTTATCAGCATTTTGTATGGTTGTCGCTGTTCTTTGCCTTTGTTACGGTAGTAACCACGTTATACGCACCGATTGTAACAGGTAATGCGATCGACCTGATCATAGATAAGGGACAGGTGGATTTTGAGGGATTAAAGCCGTTATTGATCCGATTTGCTACTGTAATTGTAATAACGGCAGTTTCACAGTGGTTGATGAGTTTGTGTAATAATAAGATTACGTATCAGGTAGTAAAAGATATCCGGACGGGAGTGTTTGAACGCATAAATCATTTCCCGTTAAAATACATTGATAATAGACAGTATGGAGAAGTAGTATCCCGTGTGATCAATGATGTGGATCAATTTTCGGAAGGTCTGTTGATGGGATTTACCCAATTGTTTACAGGAGTGATCACAATCTTAGGTACATTGCTGTTTATGCTTTCTGTTAATATTAAGATTACGATCGTGGTCGTGCTGATCACACCGGTTTCGTTGTTTGTAGCTAGCTTTATTGCAAGGAAGACCTATCATATGTTCCGGCTGCAGTCGGAAAGCCGTGGAGACATGACTGCGTTAGTAGATGAGATGATCGGAAATCAGAAGATCGTGCAGGCATTTGGTTATGAAGATGATGCAATGAGAAGATTTGATGCGATTAACGAGGAATTATCAGGATATAGTCTGCGTGCTATTTTCTTTTCATCTATTACGAATCCTTCTACCCGTTTTGTCAATGGGCTGGTATATGCAGGAGTTGGTATTGTCGGTGCATTTGTTGCAGTGAACGGCGGAATTACAGTAGGTCAGCTTTCGTGTTTCCTAAGTTATTCCAACCAGTACACAAAGCCGTTTAATGAGATTTCGGGTGTAGTAACAGAGGTGCAGAATGCCGTTGCCTGTGCAGCGAGAGTATTTGAATTGCTGGATGAACCGGTAGAACAACCGGATGCGGATGATTGTAAAGTACTCACCAGGAAAGAAGCAGAAGAAGACAGCAATATTACTTTAGAGCATGTAGCATTTGCTTATGATAAAGAAAAGCCGCTTATTAAAGATCTGAATTTGAAAGTGAAGAAGGGACAGAGAGTTGCAATTGTCGGTCCAACGGGATGTGGAAAGTCAACTTTGATCAATCTGCTAATGCGCTTTTATGATATAGATGCAGGAAGCATTGCGTTAAATGGAACCAGTATCTATAAGATTACCAGAGACAGCCTTCGGGGAAATTATGGTATGGTGTTACAGGAAACTTGGTTAAAGTCAGGAACGATTGCAGAAAACATCGCGTATGGGAAACCGGAGGCAACAAGAGAAGAGGTTATAGAAGCCGCTAAGGCATGTCATGCACATAGTTTTATCAAACGTATGCCAAATGGATATGATACTGTGATCGGAGAAGATGGAGGTAATCTGTCGCAAGGACAGAAACAGTTGCTTTGTATTGCAAGGGTTATGTTAGAAGTTCCACCGATGCTGATCTTAGATGAAGCAACTTCTTCGATTGATACCCGTACAGAGATCAAGGTACAGAATGCATTTGCCAAATTGATGAAAGGACGGACCAGTTTTGTGGTGGCACACCGGTTATCTACGATCAAAGAGGCTGATGTGATATTGGTTATGAAGGATGGCGACATTATTGAACAGGGAAATCATGACAATTTGCTGAAAAAAGGTGGATTTTATGCTGAACTTTACAATAGTCAGTACAAAGTTTCTTAGTCAATTCTTAAAAAATTGTGAATAGACTTGCTTTTTTAAAAAACCATGGTATATTAGCATAGGAAATAGTTTGAACACAGTGCTTTCGGAGGGATACCGAAAGCATTGTTCGTGAAAAGGTAAGGAAGAAGAGAAAAATGAAAGATATATGGAATAAAATGAAACATGGATTGGGAGTGTTGAAACAGAAAGCAAAGCAGGTAGGTAATACGGTGGCTAAGCCGTTTCGTCGCTTTGCAGCAACAAAGGGAATGCAGGCGGTGATCCGGGTGTGCAAGATTCCTTTTGTTTCCTATTTACTATTGGCCTGTGTATTGAATTTTTTCTTAGAAGTATTAAGCAGACATTCGTTTTTGAAGGCATTTATATTCATTGGTAAATCACCATTAGTGTTTTTATATAACGCATTTATTATCTTTGTCACGTTGTCACTTGTGTTGTTTGCCAAGAGAAAGGTGTTTGCAACGGTGTTTGTGTGTGCGATGTGGGTAATTTCTGCATTTGCCAATTGGATTGTATTGTGTTTCAGAACGACGCCGTTTTCTGCAATTGATGTGCTGATGATCCGTAATGTTATGACCATGTTGGATAAATATATGGCAAAATGGCAGATGGTACTTAGTGTGATCGGCATTATTCTGTTATTGGCATTATTGGTATATTTGTATATTCGGTTGCCGAAGTCAAAGAGTAAGAGAAGACCATTCCGGGCATCTGCATATGTATGTATGAGTTTTGTGATGATCTGGACATTGACCAAGGTAGCAGTGGATACACAGACGGTATCTGACAATTTTGGAAATCTGGCATATGCATATAATGATTATGGATTTGCTTATTGTTTCTCGAATAGTATTATTGATGTTGGTATCAGTAAGCCAAAAGATTACAGTGAGGCAACCGTGAAGGCAATTACGGACGCATTGGATTATGATAAGTCAGATGTGATCTTTGATACAAAGGAAGAGGCAGAACAGGCATCAGAGGAAGCAAAGACTGCAGATCAGACAGAGAACACCACGGTAACCGGTACAGATCTTGATGTGGTAGACCATTCTACAACAGAAAATGATACGGAAGCAGATACACAGGAGGATTCCGAAGGTAGTGCTACGACATCAGAGAACAGTACAGAGCAGAATGTGTCTGCAGAATCAACAACGGAAACAAATACAACCGTGACAACGGAACGTAGTGACGCAGGAACTGTTACGTACTATACAAATGAGAAAGCAACAAAAGAGAATCCGAACATTATTATTATTCAGTTGGAATCTATTTTTGATACCAAATATATGAAAGATTTCTATCCATCAGAGGATCCAATGCCAACTTTGACTGCATTGAAGGAAAAGTATTCTACGGGATTATTTACTGTTCCGGCGGTAGGGGCGGGAACAGCCAATACAGAGTTTGAAGTACAGACCGGTATGAGTACACAGTTTTTTGGAGCGGGTGAGTATCCATTTAAGACGGTTATGCGTAGCACAACGTGTGACTCTATGGCATATGATCTGAAACGTTTAGGTTATGCAACGGCGGGATTTCATAATAATGATGCGACGTTCTATTCCAGATATATCGATTATGCTAATCTTGGATTTGATAATTTTACAGGTATGGAGCATATGTATGGTCTGAATAAGACACCACGCGGATGGGCAAAGGATAATATCTTAGATGATCTCATGATACAGCGTATGATGCAGACAGAGGGCAGAGATTATATTACAACCATTACAGTACAGGGACATGGAAGATATCCTAAGAAGCATACAGATACAATGACAGGACTTACCTGTTATTTTGGTGGTAAGTATCAGGGAGATACGGAAAAGGAAGCGGCATGGGAATATTATATTAATATGTGCCGCGAGACTGATATGATGGTTGGAGATCTGATCGAAAAGTTAGAGCGTTTAGATGAGCCGACGGTAGTATTTATGTATGGCGATCATTTACCAAGTCTGAATTTGGAAGAAGATGACTTAGATGGTATTACATTATATCAGACAGAATGGATCATGTGGGACAATATGAATCTGCCGGTGGAACATAAGAATTTTATGGCTTATCAGGCGAGCACCTACATTTTCAACCAATTAGGGATCAAGGGAGGTCTCATGCAGAATTTCCATACGAGGTATATGAATAGTAATGACCAACAGGGATATCTTGACAAGTTGGAGCTATTGGAATACGATACTTTATATGGTAATGATTATGCATTTGATGGACATAATCCATTTCCAACCACGGATATGAAGATGGGAATCCGTGATATATCTGTTGATCATTGTGAGATCAAGGGTGATAAGCTATGGATATATGGAGATGGATTCAACTTATATTCGCTTGTGTATATTGATGGTAAGTCAGTGGATACAACCTGGCAGGGATCTCGAATTCTCACGGTTCCGATGGAAGAGGTGAAAGATGGAGAAGAGCTGTATGTAGCACAGGCTGGCGATGATCATGTTGTACTGTCGGTAACGAATACGGTGTCGATCAAGGATGTAGAAACTGTAGATACAATGCAGGAGACATCTGAGGAAGCGACAACAGAAATAGCAACCGAATCAACAACAGAGAAATAGAGAATGCACGGGACTGTCACATTGGATATTGCGGCAGTCCCTTTTTCTATGATACAATCTATGGATAAGAGAGAATGAGAAAAGATGGGCAGAGTATGAGAAAAAGAAAGATTATTCGAATTATCAGTCGGATATGTTTTGGTATTTATATGATTGTGCTGGTGTATTTTTTGTTATTGAGTGATGGATTTGGAAGAATGGATGGACACCGCACATTGCAGTATAATTTAATTCCGTTTCAGGAGATTAAGAGGTTTGTTGTATACTGGCAGACGATAGGGGCTTACTATTCTATAATTAATCTGGCAGGGAATGTAGTAGCATTTATGCCGTTCGGTGCGTTGATACGATGGGTGGTGAATCAGAAGACAAGATGGTATCAGGCGGTAGGCTATACTTTTTTATTCAGTCTGAGTGTTGAATTATTGCAATTAGTTGCCAGGGTAGGTGTGTTTGATGTGGATGATCTGATATTGAACACGCTTGGCGGTTTGTTGGGTTTTTGGATATATTATATTCTTTTACTGATTAATAGAAGGAGTGAGCAAAATGCTGAAAGAAAGTGCTTATAGTGTGAAGAATGTCAGCGTGGATGCAGTGATTGCCTGTGTGTTAGCAGGGATGTCAATGATCTGCCTGATCGGGGCGGTTGTCATGTCATATCTGTATGATGGAAAGGGACCGGCTGTGGTTGGTCTGTTAGGAATTGGTGCATTATTACTTGCTGTTACAGGAAGTGTGTTTACGGTTGCCGCATGGAAATCCCAGGATGGTGGTATGCTAATGAAAAGGGTTGCAGGAATATGTAATATGATTCCAATCCTTTTAGCCATCGTATTATATGTTGTTGGATGGGTAATATAGTAATAATAATCAGTAATATAAGTGCGATGCGATAGGAAAGGAAAAGAAAAAGAATGGAATATAAAGAATTGTTTCAGAGGGAAAATGAAAACGTACAGGAACGGTTTGTATTAGCATGTGAACGGATTGATGCATTTACACTGGAAACCGGGATACAGGATCCTTTTTTAGATTATTTTAAAAAGATGGTTGATTTTGTGGAAGTGTTGCTGGATTGGAAGTATCAGACCGAGACAGGAATGTTGTGGACACAGGATGTAGAGATAATTTCAGAATATAATCATGGATTGTATGCTGATATTTTACCGGATGCATATGAAACAAGTTATGCGAATCCAGCATATGCAGTTGCACAGCTAGGGCAGGAGTACGGTCCATTACTTTCATTTCTATACACAGAATTACGAGGCGGAATTATCTATATTGTGGAGCATCGTTTATTCGATCTGACAATTCATCTGGAATTATTAGTAGAAGTTCTTTGTTTATTTGAGGAAGGAACGCCACAGGCGAAAGAAATTCGTGATATTATCTATTATTTTGTGAGTGATTATGCCGATCATACTGTGGATTATCGTACCAGGGAGATATTAGATCCGGAACTTTCCTTTGCAACGGATATTATAATGAAAAGTGATCTGAATGATCTGCGCTACCTGTTCCGGTATGGGGAGTACATTACAGATAATGAGCGGAAATTAGCACAATTCCTGAACCGTATGCCACAGGAGGAGATTGATGCAATGGCATATACGTATACACATGGTTATGAAGAAGGCTTTCGGATTGCAGGGATCGATCTGTCTAAGAAAAAGACTGTGAATATCCGGTATGCAATCGGACAGGAACGGATGATACGGGCGGCAATCGGTCAGTTTGAAAAGATGGGCTTAACGCCTGTTATCTATCGTGCACCGGTTGCACGGGTGAACCGGCGGCTTACGTTACGCCCGGGATATACAGCAACAGCAGCGAATAAGCAATATGATTACGATCATCGGATGGATGAGATGTTATTTTTGGATAAGGCATTTGTAGAACGAAAGATTGCTGTTTTGCATAGTGCGTATGAGAACCGGAAACAATTGGCAAAGGAATATGCGGGTCCGGCGGTGATTGAGGTGTTTGGTGAGAAGCCATTTGAACCACAGAATAAGAAAGAGGTGCTTGCTTTTTCAGAAAAACAACAGAAACTTTCAGTTTCTATGATAACCGAAAGTTCAAAGATTGTGAATGAATATATTCCACAAAGTGACTATAGTTTTACGATCATTGCCTACCCGCTGCCGGAGATTGGTGAGAATTTCGAAGAGATCTTTCAAGCAATTGTTAAAGTGAATACATTAGACAATGAGGCTTATAAGAAGGTGCAGCAGATCCTTATTGATGAATTGGATAAGGCCTTGTATGTGAGAGTACTTGGTGCAGGCAATAATCGGACAGATATGACAGTTATGATGCATGAAAGACAGGATCCGGATAAGGAGACAAACTTTGAGAACTGTACTGCTGATGTGAATATTCCGGTAGGAGAGGTATTTACTTCACCCAAACTAACAGGT
>USBM01000021.1 GCA_900552885.1 uncultured Clostridium sp.
CCCTTTTGTATATATTTTGTCTGTTATATAAAATGTGAACTATAACAAGCACACAAAGTATAGCATTACGAAAAATGGTTGTAAAGAAATGCCGGTAGAGAAAATAGGGCAGTGTTTTCGGGAGTATTTACTAAAGACGAAGAAAAAATCAGCGAAAGGCAGAAAAGGGTTTATAAAATATTTGACGATAACAAATATGCAAAATATAATAAGGAAAGAATTATAAATAAAAGAATAATCGAAGATCAGGAGGATATCATGAAAGTCAATATAACCAAATGCATTATTGCAATATTACTTATTATTATTGGAGCAGTATCTTTTGCATCTGTGTCAAAGTATGCCTCAAAGCCGGAGAATCATAAGGCAACGATCGAATCTTTGGATGATAAGAAAGAGACGGTATTAGAATTAACTGCTGCAACAACGGCAACCTCAGCACTTATTACATTACTGCCGGGGGATACGGCTACTCCGATTGCCGAGAAGATGGCAGATTTAAGCACTTATCTGTTGGTTGTGTTATGCGCTGTCTTTCTGGAAAAATATCTGGTTACGATTACCGGTTATGCGGCATTTCGTTATCTGATACCGGCAGCATGTGTTTTGTTTTTGATCAATCTTGCAGTTAATAATGAGACAATCAGAAAATTAGCAAGTAAATTACTGATCTTTGGACTGGCAATCTTTGTTGTGGTTCCTGCCAGTGTGAAGATGTCAGATCTGATCGAGAATACCTACCGGGCACAGATCGAAAGTGCTATGGAAGAAGCAAAAGAGACGCAGGATATCGTAGGAGATGTCAGGGATAGAGAAAGTACAACAGAGGCGGCAGGTGATACACAAAGCGACAGGAAGGAGCAGTCAGCCAACAATGATACAACATCTGATAGTGGAGTCTTTGGATTCTTAGACAAAGCAAAGGATGCAATCTCGAATGCAAAGGACAGCGTGAATGATGCCGTCAGCAATGTTGCTATTTCGTCGGAAGAATTAGTGAAAAAAGTAGAGAACACATTGAACCGCTTTATTGAAGCGGTTGCAGTAATGATCATTACTTCCTGTATAATCCCAATGCTTGTGCTGGTGTTCTTTTTCTGGCTCGTTAAGATCCTGTTAGAGGTTGATGTGACGAAGAATAAGCTTGTGAATGGGTTGTTTTCTTTTACGGAGGATCATAAAGAATAATTATGGTAATTCGGGTTGTCAGGGAATCCGGAGTCTGAAAAAGTGTGTTGAATGAAATTCATGTATAGGAGAATAAGTTGCATTTTTCTTTTGCAGAAATGTGGAGTACAATAAAACCAATATGGTGTTTATCAAGAATTCCACATATAAGGAGGACAATATAATGGCAAGGAAAGTAGTGTTAGCAGGAGCATGTCGTACAGCAATTGGAACAATGGGAGGAATGTTAAGTTCTATTCCGGCTCCGGATCTTGGAACGATCGTGGTGAAGGAAGCGTTGAAGCGTGCAGGCGTGCAACCGGAGCAGGTAGATGAAGTATATATGGGTTGTGTTATCCAGGCAGGATTAGGACAGAATCCGGCAAGACAGGCAGCAGTAAATGCAGGGATTCCGGTAGAGGTTCCGGCAACCACTATTAATGTGCTTTGCGGTTCCGGTCTTCATTGTGTGAATCTGGCAGCGAAGCTGATCGGCGCAGGGGATGCAGATATTATTGTTGCAGGTGGTATGGAGAATATGTCAAGAGCACCTTATCTGGTACAGGATGGTCGTTTCGGATACCGTATGGGTAATGCACCGATTGAGGATGCCATGATCCGGGATGCACTTACGGATGCTTTTGGCGGATATCATATGGGTATTACCGCAGAGAATATTGCAGAGGATTGGGGACTTACCAGAGAGCAGTTAGATGAGTTTGCTGCATGGAGCCAGCAGAAGGCACAAAAAGCAATTGAGGAAGGTAAGTTTAAGGATGAGATCGTACCGGTTGAGGTGAAGCAGAAGAAGCAGACGGTTATCTTTGATACAGATGAAGGTCCAAGAGCCGGCGTTACGAAGGAGAGTATTTCCGGACTGCGTCCTGCATTTAAGAAGGATGGTGTTGTAACAGCCGCCAATTCATCCGGTATTAACGATGCTGCTGCGGCAATTATTGTTATGAGTGAAGAGAAAGCAAAAGAATTAGGGGTTACACCAATGGCTACCTGGATCGGTGGAGAGTTAGCAGGTGTAGAGCCTCGGATTATGGGAATTGGACCGGTAGCTGCAACACGTAAGGTAATGGAGAAGACCGGATATCAGATCGGAGACTTTGATCTGATCGAGGCAAATGAAGCCTTTGCCGCACAGTCGGTTGCAGTAGGACAGGATCTTGGTTTTGATATGGATAAGCTGAATGTAAATGGTGGTGCCATTGCACTTGGACATCCGGTGGGATGTTCCGGAACACGTATTCTCGTTACATTACTTTACGAGATGCAGAAGAGAAATGCGCAGAAAGGTCTTGCAACCTTATGTGTAGGCGGTGGAATGGGAGCAGCCGCTATTGTAGAGAAATACTAAGCGATATCAGAACAATATAGATTGCATAGCAGATGCCGGGTGATGTGATGTCATCCGGCATTTTTTTACATTCAGATAGAATGTGTTACCTTGTTTTTAAGCAGGTCATCAGATATAATGGGAATATATGTCTATATAATAGTAGATACATACGCAGAATATTTATAAAAAGAAGGTATTTTTACAGGGAGGTATGAATGAGTAACGGAAGAATCCAAATGACAAAAAGAAGATTTGCTGTAGTTTTTGCATTTGTGGCATTGGCATCAATCTTTATAGTGCCAGTACAGAAAATCAATGCAGCCAGTGGAAAGATTAAACAAGTAGAAGTATCTAATCTACCGGCAGATCAGTTAACAATAAAAAGGGGAAAGAAATTTACCTTAAAGACTAAAGTGACAGTGACAGGTAAAATATCAAAAAAAGTTGCATATAAGTCAAACAATAGGAAGGTTGCAATGGTAAATACAAAGGGGAAGATCACAGCGAAGAAAAAGGGAACCGCTACGATCACGGTGTATGCTAAGAATGATAAGAAAAAGAAATGTAAGATCAAGGTGACCGTTGGAACCCCGGTTGCAAATATAACATTGAATCAGACAGAAGCAGGCCTGAATATTGGCGAATCAATGGCATTAAAGACCATACTTTTTCCCAAGAAACCAAGCAATACAGGAATTATATGGAAAAGTTCGGATACGGGGATTGCAACGGTTGCGGATAATGGTGTTGTACAGGCAATAAAAGAAGGCACCGCTATGATCACGGCAACAGCAAAAGACGGTTCTGGAAAGGAAGCGGTCTGTAAGGTGACAGTGAAGAAAGCAGATGCACCGGTCCCGACTCAGGAACCCAAACCAGAACCGAAACCAGAGCCAGAACCAACTCCGGAACCAGTTTCTGTAAAGAGTATGAATGTGTCACAGCAGAATCTATTGGAAGTTACATTTACAAAACCAATTGAACTGAAAGCAGCAGATTTTCAGGTATGGACTAAAAAATATGAAAATGCAGATTATTTGAAGCAGTATACGATTGCTCAGGTTACAACAACGGATTCGATTACTTACAAGATCGAGATTAAAGGCACGATGTTATTTCAGAAAGGCAGCTATATAAAAGCAGTGGTTCCGAAATGGAATCTGTCAGGAGAATGTGTTTATCTGGGGGATACTTATACGATAGAAAGATCGAAAACGCTTATGTATGAGGTTGGATCTTCTGTAGATTACAGTATAAGTCAGGTACTTGGTAACGGATATTCAGATTGTTCTGTCAGTGGGCTGCCTGCCGGTATCCAATACGAGATTATAACAGATGCCTCAAAACGCACGCTTACATTTAAAGGTGCTGCAACAAAAACAGGAAGATATACGAGTAAAGTAATCTACGAAGATGAGCTTGGTAATAAATTCAATCTGACGGTATCATGGATAATTTATGGTGAAGGGAAATTAGGTGTACAGGATTCTGTGAAAGTGTTACTCAATACATCAGGGGTTCTGACTTCGCAATTGAGGGTATATGGTGGAAACGGTTCTGATTCCACTGATTATATATATGAGATTGTACCAGAGGAAAGTGACAGTGAAGCAGTAGCGGTTTGTAAGCTCACCAATGATGGAAGAACGATAGATGTGGGAAGCAAAAGATTAGCACCGGGAACTTATAAACTTTGTATTCGTGCAACGGACAAGAAAGATGCGTCTTTAACAAGTAAAGGAATACTTACATTAAGAATTTTAGAAGGCGGTTATTTACAGGGAACCATAAGAGATGCAAATGGAGATCCGATGGATACATTTAGCTTTATAATAAGGAATCATAATGAATATGAGGAGTATTCGGATGTGATTAAGAGTTTATGGAGTGGTAAGCAGAATGGAAGATTATTATGTAGTGATCTGGAAGTGGGTACGTATGATGTTACAGTATCGAATGAAAGCAAAACGGTAAGTACTACGGTCTATAGTCTGCAAACGCAGAAAGCTGTAAATGGAGAGTATCCGGTTAAGTCGTTTGATATTACACTTCCGGTATATAAGGTTAATGTACGGATGGCTAAGGATGTGCCGGAAGCATTCAAAGATTATTACAGTTTTGATGAATGGCGTGATGTTTCAAGTGGACAATATTATGGAACTGGACAAACTCTTTATCTGGAAAATGGTACTTATCATTTGACTTTTGACAAGGAAGTAGAGGGTGTAAATTATCATTTCTTCATGGATGTAACGGTGAATGGCGGTAATACAACCGGATATGTATCTGTCAAAGAATAGATATCAGAAGAACCGTGATAAGAGATGGAAATGATACAGAAGGAGAGTGTAGATGAAAGAGAAAAGAATGAATTTGTCTGTAAGAAGAATGCTGGCATGGGGAATCGTAATGGTGATTGCAGTATCTGGTCTGGTTATTCCCTATATGGAGAGCTATGCAGCCGTTGGCAAGGTCAAGAGTGTGGAGGTTACGAACTTACCGGCCAATCAGCTAACTTTGAAAAAAGGTAAGTCATTTACCCTAAAGTCCGAAGTAACGATTACGGGGAAAATCTCGAAAAAAGTTGCTTATAAGTCCGGTAATAAGAATGTTGTGACGGTCAATGCTAAAGGGAAGATTACTGCGAAGAAAAAGGGAACCACTACGATCACTGTATATGCAAGGGCGGATAAGAAAAAGAACTGTAAGATCAAGGTGACCGTTGGAACTCCGGTGACAAAGGTTACATTAGATAAGGCGGAGGCAAACTTAAATGTTGGGGAATCACTGACATTAATGACAACGCTTTCCCCAAAGAAACCAAGCAATACAGGTATTGTATGGAACAGTTCGGATACAGGAGTAGCAACGGTTACCAACGATGGTGTGGTACAGGCTCAAAAAGAGGGAACGGTTATGATCACGGCAACAGCCATGGATGGATCCGGTAAGAATGCAGCTTGTAAGATCACTGTGAAAACAGCGGCGATAACTCCGAATGTTCCGGAAAATCCAAGTATTCCAGAGACACCGAGTATTCCAGAAACACAGGAAGTGCCGGTTGGAATTCAGAGTGTGACTGCTCTTAATAAAGCAGTTCTTCAGGTTACGTTAAATAAGGCCAAGGAGTTGCAGGTTTCTGATTTTGCAGTGTCCACTAAAGTATATGGATATGGAAGTTTTGTAAGAAAATGTGTGATTGACAGGCTGGAAACAGGAGATAATATCACATATAAGATTTATCTGAATAAACAGGATGTTCTTTATAACGGGAATACGATCCGGGTATCTGTTCCGGAACTTAATAGTACAAAAGATATGATATACCAGACAAAACCAACGGAGGTTTCGACAAAGGCAGAACGACTGCTTAAGAAGGGAACTGCTTTAGATGATGGTACCTTTCAGGGGTATCGGTATTACCAACCGGAAATAAATGGATTTGCTGTCTATACGGTAAGTAATCTTCCGGAAGGAATTACATATCAGGAGGTGGAGGATACCAATCAATCTAATTATCTGCTGTTCTCCGGCGTTTTCATGGAGACAGGCAATTGGGAAACAAAGATTGATGTGATAGACGAGTTTGGGAATAAGATCCACCATACGCTCGTGTGGAAAATATACGATGAGCAAACGATTGTGACACGGGATATTACAAGATATGCATGCCTGAAGTTTCCAAGTTCATCCAAACCCAATGGAACCTATACATCCACTTATGATGTACAGTTATATCCTTATGGAGGAAGCGGCTCTTATACATACGAAGTTGTATCTCAATCAGATTGTATGAAACTGGCGACAAAGGATGGACGAAGATTTTGCTCGATTAATACAGATCAGGTTGGCGACTATACAATGAAGATAAAGATTTCTGACAGTAATGATCCGACAATCTTTACATATACTACTGTGACGTTTGTGATAAAGCAGGGAATCCGGCTTCAGGTTACATCGGTAGATCTGGATGGAAACAAGATTAAGTATACAAGTGAGAAACCGTATTCGTGCAATATCCAGTCCCAATGGGAGGACAACTCATATAGTGAAGTTAGTATTTCATATGAGATTGGAGCGATTGGGAGAGAGGATGGAGTAGTGTCTTGTTATGTGCCGGAAGGCATTTATGATATTGCAATCCAGGATAACAGAAATGGCACTGTTGCCGCATATGCCAGTGATTGTCATGTGAGTGCGGCTACGAAGGAATATCAGTTTGTTCTTCCAGTGTATCAGCAAACGATTGTATCGGATAATCCTGCGTTTACAGATCTTAACAAAATGGGAAAATGGAAAGATGCAGATGGAGTCGTACAAGGTGCGGGAAAATATCTTTATCTTCCGGTGGGTAAGTATACACTGACGAGTTCTTCGGAGATAGATGGAGTAACCTATCAGGCAACGCTTCAGATATCTGTTACCGATACTACACGTTCTGCGACTGTAACTGCCCATGTAGTGAAAAGTGAATAAGAAAAGTGTGGCAGGATGTTTTTGTAAACATAGAATAAAGGATATTGTGTGATGAAAGTATTAGTATTGTCATGTAAGACTGGCGGCGGTCATGATGCTGCCGGCAGGGCTGTTGTACAGCAGTTACAGGAGCTTGGAGAAGAGGCATATTTATTTGATTATCTGACATTAGCCGGGCAGAAGGTTTCTGACCGGGTAGGGGGAAGCTATGTTGGACTGGTAAAGCGGGTGCCGCTTGTATTTGGATTATTATACCGAATTGGAGCAATTGTAAGCCGTCTGGTTCGAAAATCACCGGTCTATTATATGAATGGTCTGATGGCACCTTATTTAGACCGCTATTTACAGGAGAATCATTTTGATGCGATCGTGATGCCGCATCTGTTTCCTGCGGAGACAATTACCTATATGAAACGAAAAGGGATGTCGCTGCCGCTTACAGTTGCAGTGGCAACCGATTATACCTGTATTCCGTTTTGGGGAGAGACAGAGTGTGATTATTATGTAATTCCGTCGGAGAAACATAAACGGAATTTTACAAGGGGAAGGATTCGCAAGGAGCAGCTGCTTCCATATGGAATCCCGGTTTCACCGGATATCACCAGGGGAATCGGTAGGGAGCAGGCAAGGACAAAACTTGGAATTACACATACGCAGCCAATCTATCTTGTAGTTGGCGGCAGTATGGGTGCCGGACAGATGCAGACATTAGTGCGTCTTTTGGTGAAGATGAAGAGAGCAGAGGACCGGGTTATTGTCATATGTGGAACGAATCAGAGAGTGCGTAAGAAGATGGAACGCCACTTTGGAAAAGAGACCACAATCACGATTGTTGGGCAGACGAATCAAATGCCGCTTTATCTGCGGGCATGTGATGTGATTTTTACGAAACCGGGTGGATTGACTTCGACTGAAGCTGCTGTGGCAGAGATTCCGATCGTTCACACATCGCCGATTCCGGGATGTGAGACGGTCAATCGGAGATATTTCCGAAGAAGAGGTATGAGTGTGAGTGGTTCGGAAAGTATTGCACAGGTAGTAGAGGGAATACGATTGATGGAACAGCCGGAACGTAGGCAGCATATGATCGAACAGCAGAGAACTTATGTACCGAAAGATGCGGCGTTGCGTATCTGTGAATTTTTAAGAAAAGAGATAGAGGAATGAGACAGAATGTAATCGGGATAACAATTGTATATGTGGTCGCTGGATATCTGGTGGGAAGTATACTATTTGCATCCCTGTTTACAAAATGGATCCGTGGAATTGATCTTACCAAAGACAGCAAGGATGGCAATCCGGGAACGGCAAACGCATTTATGCAGGGAGGCTTTGTATGTGGTGTATTATCGCTGGTGTGCGATCTGGGGAAAGGATTCCTACCTGTGTATTTTTATGTGAGGGAACCGACTTCCCAGTTAGAAATGGGACTTGTGCTGGTGATGATGGCACCTGTGCTTGGCCATGCGTATTCTCTCTATCATCGTTTTGATGGTGGAAAATGTATTGCAGTCAGCTTTGGAGTATTACTTGGGCTGGTTCCGAATATGGTACCGGTGCTATTGCTGGCTTTTTTCTATATTTTGTTTTCTATTCTTCGGATACGCCCGCATAGTAGGAGAACATTTTTTGCTTTTATAGCATCCAGCGTAGCAGCTTTTTTCTGTTTGAGAGAGAAAATGATCGTAGCAGCGATGTGCTTGATGTCCTTTGTGGTATTACACAAACATGCCGTACAGGAACAGCGAAAGATGATGAAGGGGATGGAACAGGAAGAACTTAGGAGGTAATAGTGTTTGAACGAGAATTCAATATATAAAAAGGCATTGATGCTGGCAGTTCCGATGATGATTCAGAACGGGATTACCAATGCAGTGAGCCTTGTGGATAATCTGATGGTGGGAAGTCTCGGAACGGAAAGTATGACCGGAGTTTCCATTGTCAGTCAGTTGTTATTTGTATTTTTCTTAGCCATTTTTGGTGGTTTGTCAGGCCCTGGTATCTATGGGGCACAGTATTTTGGAAGAGGTAATAAAGAGGGATATCAGAATGTATTCCGGTTGAAGATGTGGATTGCTGCAGCAATCACACTTGTTGGCATGGTGGCATTTATTGTGGCAGGGAAGTGGATGATTGGTCTGTATCTGCATGGCAATGGTGGAGATATTGATGCACAGGAGACGATGCAGCATGGACTGGATTATCTGCATGTTATGCTGTGGGGACTGATTCCGTTTTCCATAACACAGGTATATGCAGGAAGTCTCAGGGAATTAGGAGAGAGTGTGAAGCCGATGATCGGTGGAATCTGCTCAGTAGTAGTGGATGTTGTATTTAACTATCTGTTGATCTATGGTAAGTTTGGATTTCCGCGGTTAGAGGTAAAGGGAGCAGCCATTGCAACCGTACTGGCAAGAATTGTGGAGATGACGGTTGTGATATCCTGGACGCATATCCGGATTGAAAAATATCCGTTTCTTCAGAATGTGTATCGGACTTTAGTGTTTCCAATGCAGGAGATGTGGATTGTTATACGCAAGGGTCTGCCGATCTTTTTCAATGAGTTTCTGTGGTCAGGAGGAATTGCAGCTCTGACGCAGTGTTATTCCATGAAGGGGCTTCAGATTGTAGCTGGCCTTAATATCTCAAATGCAATCTGCAATTTGTTGAATGTAGTATTTGTAGCAATGGGAAATGCAGTCGGTATTCTGATCGGGCAGTATCTGGGAGCATCCCGCTTTGAGGATGCCAAGAAAGGTTCTCATAAACTGATGTGGTTTACGGCAGGGCTTTGTGTTATTTTAACAGTGATATTAGTTTCGCTTTCGAAAGTATTCCCGATGTGTTATGATACTACAGAAGAGGTGCGGCAGTTAGGACAATGGTTTATTGTGATCACGGCATTATTCTTCCCGGTACAGGGCTTCCTGAATGTGTTGTATTTCACATTGCGTTCCGGTGGTAAGACAATGATCACATTCTTATTTGACAGTGTGTTTACCTGGGTGGTAGCAGTAAGTCTGGCATTTGTTCTGTGCAAGTATACGGCACTTCCGATATTGGTGGTTTATACGATCATTCAGGCGGCGGATTTCATTAAGGTATCAGTAGGCTATGTGCTTGTGCGGAAGGGAATCTGGATCACCAATCTGGTAGAATGATAGAAACAGAGGTAGGATAAGATGGCATTTACAAATCGTACCAGGACGGAGAAGACAATTCAGGTTTTTGTGATCCATATTGCGGTTATTATTGTAATTGCATTTATTGTGGCGGCAGGGCTGACTTCTTATGTAATTACAATGCATTCAGCAAATGAGATGCAGAATAAGGTAGTGAAATTAATTTATTCCAGTAATTGTCAGCAGATTGATAATGTGAATCTGTATCTGGAGAAGGTGGAAGATACAGCAGCTTTGTTTTTTTCAGACAAAAGTTATTATGAATATGATGCAACGGCAGAGCATGCAGATGAATTTGAACGGATTCAACAGCAGAAGATGCTGCAAAAGCGAATTGAAGACCTGAGTGTGTTGCAGAATTTTTCGGATTTTGGAGTCGTTTATTCGAATGATATAACAGTCGGCTGGATCTCAAATACGATTGTACAGATGTTCCCAAAAGGGGGGCTGTATGATTATATGAGCAGCCGGATTACGGATGATAAGACGGAATCAGGATGGTTTTTCGATTATGATAAATGTTATGACCGGGTCTATTATGTGAAACGGCTGAATGAGAATGCGATTCTGGTAACCGCATTTTACAGTAGAGAATTTGCGTCTATTTTTAATGTGCCGGAGGGAATGGAACAGTTACAGATCTGTCTGGTAGATGACAAGGGTACGATATTATATGCGGATGATACGGCATTGGTTGGAAAAGATGCGAAGGATCAGATACCGGAACTGGATCTGCAGTCAGAGGATTATCAGATTCTTGGTAAGGATAATGTTGTGACCAAGGGGTTGTGTAAGAATGACTGGAGTGTGATCTGTACGATTCCAACGGATGTTTTATTTGCGGAGGAGAGCCAGTTTGCAAGGCGGTCCGCCGTTGTTGCGATTGCCATGATATGTGTGATCATTTTATTGGGAATGCTCTTATCTTTTCAGGCATCCAAAAGAGCAGGCAATGTATTTCATTCTATCACAAAACGTGCGGATTATGACCAGTTGACGGGGCTGTTGAATAAGGCATCATACCGGGAGGTGGTAGAAAGTCATCTTTCCAGGAAGACGTTGGCTGTACAGCATGTTTTTCTAATGCTGGATATGGACAATTTCAAACTGGTAAATGACCGTTTAGGGCACCAGGCAGGAGATGAAGCATTGCATAAGGTGGCGAAAGCCTTTCGGGATATTTTTGATAAAGAAGCAGTACTTGGACGAGTAGGCGGGGATGAATTTTCTATCTATCTATCCTATGTAGGTACGACATACGATCTTAGGGTTGTTGCCATAATACATTCTTGCTTTGCGAACATAGCGCTCTACTTCTGTAAGCTGGATCAGCTTTTTGAACGATTTGCAACCGATATATCTTCTCAGTATGAGGAGTGCCGGCTTGCGTTATCTGTGGGTGGATATCAGACATGGCAGAGAACGGATCTTACCTATGAGGAAATGTATCAGAATGCAGACAAAGCCTTGTATGTATCGAAGCGAAGCGGGAAGCATCAATACAATTGGTATGAGGATGGAGAGAAGTTATGAGAAGAGGAAAGCAATGGAAACGAACCATCAGTTTGCTGTTGTGTGGAATCATGATATTACAGACCGGTTGCACGACAAAAGAAAGTAAAGTTGTGTATGATGCGGAGGTGTCGATCAAATGCTCCTGGTGGGGCAATGATGACCGACATCATTATATGCTGGAAGGTCTGGATCAGTTTATGCATATGACAGACGATCATATTCAGGTAATCAGCAGTTATGGCAACTGGGGAGGTTATGAGAATCATATGCGTATCTATATGCAATCCCATAATACACCGGATGTTATGCTGATCAATTATTCATGGATTGAGCAGTATTCTCCTCAGGGAGAAGGATTCTATAATCTGTATGATTTGTCAGACGTAGTTGATCTGGATAATTATACAGAGGATGAGTTACGTTTTGGTGAAGTGAATGGAAAGTTACAGGCGATTCCTATTTCATTTAATACACCAATGTTCTATTATAATAAGTCTTTGTATCAGGCATATGGCTTACAGATTCCGAAAACATGGGAAGATCTGTTTGCAGCGGCAAAGGTGATGAAAAAAGATGGTGTCTATCCTTTGGGAGCATCGGAGAAGCAGGCGTTTTTTCTGTTAGTAGCATATTATGTACAGACGACAGGGCAGGAAGTAATTGGAGAAGACGGAACAGTACGGTTAGGAAAGGAAGACGTTGGATATATATTGGATTTTTATAAGCGTCTGATTGATGAGAAGGTATTGATACCGATTGATCAGTTTACGAGGAATACATTTTCCAATGGAACGGTGGCAGGAACGCTTGCCTGGATCAGCGATGCCGGTAATTATTGTAATTTGCTACAGGAATCGGGAAATGAAGTAGCAGTTGGAGAATATGTATGTGCATCAGGAGCAAAGGCATTTGGCTGGTATGTAAAGCCGGCGACGATGTATGCGATCAGTGGAGTCACGGAACATCCGCAAGAGGCTGGTGAATTACTGAATTATTTATTAAACAGTGAGGAGATGACGTTGTTGCAGGGAACCGAAAAAGGAATCCCGATCAGCGATTCAGCACGGAACATTCTGACCAGAGAGCATATGTTGGAGGGCTACGAGAAACAGGCAGATGATATGCGCGAACAGAATGCAGCACAATTAAAAGTGTTGTCGCCGATGTTAGAGAATGAAGACGTATATGATGTGTTTAAGGTGAATGCAGATTATTATCTATACAACAAGCTTTCAAAAGAAGAAGTGATAGACAATATATACAATGCATATCAGAAAGCACAGCCATAGATCAGAGACGATCTTTAACAGAGTTTTAACAAAAACAGTTTTGACATATGGATGGACGAGTGTTATACTCCAACCGTATGTTAAGACAGATGGAGGTGATTTTTATGGATAGTTGTGATAGTCACGGGCGAAGTAACTGGTACGACGTATCGGATATGACTGGTATTCGGATGATTGGATCCGTGTGGCTGCAACCATCCGTAAGAATTGCTGTGCAATAGATGAGGATAATTACAGACCGTATGAAGTAGGATCAAGAGAAGTTTTGATCCTGTAATTATCAGGTAAGATGAATAGAATGTCATGTCATAGATACACCGTATCAGAATCTGAGTCCATGTAAGAGAGTAACCCGTGGATTTAGGCGGTGTATTTTGCTTTATAGGAAAGTTTGTCCTATAAAGCAAAAACGCTGCGCTAAGTATGCGCATCTTGTGGAGAGAAAGATAATTGCTTCGCAATTCCGCTCGGGCGCAAAAGAGTCGCAAGCGACTCTTTGTTTCACACTTTTTTGTAGAAAGGACGAGACATGGCAAAAGAAATATTAAGAGAAAATCAGTATGTAGAAGAATTAATTGCAATCATCCGAAGTGGCTTACCGGAAAAAGAGCTGCTTGATCGAATTTCCGATTATCATGATAATGATATTGCTGAGGCAATTACACAGATTAAGCCGGAAGAACGGAAGCGCATGTATCCGATTCTTGGTGTAGAGCGGGTGGCGGACATCTTTTCTTATATAGAAGATGCAGAAGTTTATTTTAATGAACTGCCAATTGAGAAGGTGGCAAGGGTTGTATCGGAGATGGAGCCGGATGATGCGGTAGATCTGCTGGCTGAGTTGGACGAGAAGAAACGGCAGAAGATTGTTACCATGTTAGATCGGGATGCCATGGATGATGTGAAGTTGATTTTATCCTATGATGAGGATGAGATCGGTAGTTGTATGACGACGAATTATATTGTCATTCACAATACGCTTACCATCCGTCAGGCGATGCGCGAATTGGTAGTGCAGGCAGGAGAAAATGATAACATCCAGACAATCTATGTGGTAGATGATAAAGATGCATTTTATGGAGCAATTGATCTGAAAAATCTGATCATAGCAAGAGAGTACGAGAATCTGGAAGATCTGGTCAGCCGGTCTTATCCGTATGTGTTAGATCATGAACAGATCAGTGATTGTATTGAACAGATCAAGGATTATGCAGAGGATTCTATTCCGGTCTTACGGGATGATGGACATATTGTGGGAATTATTACCGCACAGGACATCGTAGAAGTTGTCGATGATGAGATGGGTGAGGATTACGCGAAGTTAGCCGGCTTGACGGCAGAGGAAGATCTCAATGAGACAACGATAGACAGTATGAAAAAACGTCTGCCGTGGCTGATTATTTTACTGTTCCTTGGCATGGGTGTATCAAGCGTGGTTGGTGCCTTTGAGACCGTTGTTGCCATTATCCCGATTGTAATGTGCTTCCAATCCTTGATCTTAGATATGGCAGGTAATGTCGGAACTCAGTCGCTTGCGGTAACGATCCGTGTTCTGATGGATGAGAATCTGTCGACGAAGCAGAAGGCAACATTAGTGATTAAGGAAATGCGTGTCGGTCTGTTGAATGGTTTGTTCCTTGGTATTATGGCACTGCTTTTTATTGGATTGTATGTATATTTCTTCAAACATTATGCACTTGGCACTGCATTTATGGTATCCGGATGCGTGGGCGTGTCTTTGGTTGGAGCAATGGTGGTATCAAGCTTAGTGGGAACACTGATACCAATCTTTTTCAAGAAGATTCACGTAGATCCGGCTGTTGCATCCGGTCCGTTGATCACCACGATCAACGATTTAGTAGCCATTGTTGTCTATTATGGTCTGGTGTGGATCGTGTTGATTGAATTATTCCCGATTGCAGGCTGATCATCTGGCAGTATTTACATTCTTATGATATTATAAATGTATGTGTGCATTCTTAAAGAAAATGTTTGTACAGAAGAATATCTTAGGATGGAGAGAAGTATGCAGCATGAGTCGAATGAAGAATTTTATAAAAAAAGAGACGGTATTGTCGATTGCAATATTATTGGCAGTAATTTCTGCATTTCTAGTATTGCCGGATCGTCAATATCTGGATTATATTGATTTCCGGACACTTGGTATTTTGTTTAGCTTGATGGCTGTAGTGGCGGGATTGAGACAACTTGGTCTGTTTGATTGGTTTGCAGGAAGATTATTACAGAGAGTGCATGGAATCGGAGCAATCGCAACAGTACTTATTTTGCTTTGTTTCTTTTCTTCCATGTTGATCACGAATGATGTGTCTTTGATCACATTTGTACCGTTTACGATTGTATTAGCACATAAGATGCCAACAATTATTACAGAAAAGTGGCTGCTGCGTATCGTGGTAATGCAGACAATTGCAGCAAACCTTGGGAGTATGTTGACGCCGATTGGTAATCCGCAGAATTTGTATCTGTATGGAAAGACAGAGATGAGTGTGGCAGATTTTATTAAGTTGATGCTACCATACACAGTTGTTGCATTGGTGCTTCTTCTTGGGTGGATCAGTGTATGTGCTTGGAAAGATAGAAGACAAACGGTAGTTGATACGGATGATAGAAGGGAAAATCAGAGCAACAAATTAAATGCAGTTAAAAATAATACAGAATGCGAACAGAGAATGGAGTATGATATACAGAATGTTCAACTGAATTGGAAGTTGACCGGCTATCTGATGTTGTTTATATTTAGCCTGTTGGTTGTTGCCAGAATTGTTCCGTATGGCATTCTGGTTGGAGCAGTTTTGTTCTATATTATGTTGTGTGATCGTAAGATACTGGGAGAGGTGGATTATTTCTTACTTGCGACTTTTGTAGCTTTGTTTATTTTTATCGGCAATATGGGAAGAATTGGCATCTTTCATGACTGGCTGCAACACATCATTACAGGACGCGAAGAGATTACGTCCGTGTTGGCAAGTCAGGTGATGAGTAATGTGCCAGCGGCGATTCTGCTGTCCGGCTTCACAGAGAATATTCAGGCTTTGATCATCGGAACAAACCTCGGAGGTCTTGGAACACTGATCGCATCCATGGCGCAAAAACCGGTAAAATTGCAGGGTCAAACTGCAAGAAACTGGGTGTCGGCTACTGGAAATCCACAAACGCTCCCGT
>USBM01000022.1 GCA_900552885.1 uncultured Clostridium sp.
CAGGAATATACATACTAATTACAGGTGTATATTGTTCTATCACATTCGGTTTTCTTTGTTTTATTATTAGACGGTATATTCCATTCTATTGCGTAGCCAGAATGCAAATATAAACCGCAGTTAAAATTCTGTAGCCAGTTAATACCAGAATGGCCTCGGGTGTGGCGATAAGCACAGCGTAGTAGATTCTGATACAAACAGCGCGAAACACAACAACGTAAATATCGGTTGCAAGGATATAACATCTATCATAAGCAGGTACTTCAGAACCGCCGGTATTTGGCGAGGTGTTTTCGAGCCTAGTACCGTTGCGTGTGATGAGTAGCGAGAGCGTGCCTGCATTGATAATGTTATATCCCAAACAACCGATTCACAATCTAATATTTCGCGCGTCCGTCACTTACGCTGTGCAAGGTTAAGTGTGTCTAGTCAAATGCGAAGGCTTGTGCTACAATAACAAGATAAGTGTGGACATCCGCAGGAAGAACAAATGAGAAAGGTTGATTGTCGTGCAGTTTCATTTTAACAGTTGGTTAGTATATTTCTATTTTTATTGTATTTTTGGCTGGGTGTTTGAGTCAACGTACGTGTCGCTGCGAACACATAAGCTTACGAACCGTGGTTTTATGAAGGGACCGTGGCTTCCGTTATATGGTTCCGGTGCGATTCTGGTATTGCTGGTCACATTGCCTTATGCAGATCATCCGGTGGGCGTCTATTTTGCAGGAATGATTGCCGCAACGATATTGGAATATGTTACAGGTGTTGTTATGGTCAAGCTGTTTAAGGTACGGTATTGGGATTACAGTTATAAGAAGATACAGTTTCAGGGACATATTTGTCTAAGTTCTTCCCTTGCGTGGGGTGGGCTGAGCCTTCTGATGGTATATGTGATTCATCCACCAATTGTGAAGTTTATTGCTATGTGGAATGAAAATGTAGTGAATATTCTGACATTTATTGTTACAATCTGTATGGCATATGACTTTGCAAATGCATTCCGCGAAGCTATGGATCTGCGTGCGTTGATCATTCAGGCCGAAGAATTGAAGAAGCGTATGGAAGAGGTAGTGGCCGAGAAGAGAGAAGCATTTGCTGAGACTGTGGAGGAACGAAGAGAACAATTTGCACAGTCTGTTGCGGAATCAAAGGAGCAGTTAGCAGAGTCAAGAGAACGGTTGGCGGAATCACTGGATGAGCGGAAAGAGAGATTTGCCGAGACAGTCAGTGAGACTAGAGAACGAATTGCAGAATCGGTTGCAGAGTCTAAGGAACAGATGGCAGTCAGACAACAGCAATGGGAAAAAGAGACGGTTGAACGTCAGCAGCGCAGGGAAGAGCAGGCTGCAGAGCGTAAGGAGAAACGACAGGAGACGGCGGCTGCGAGAAAGGAACGGATCGAGCGTTCTCTTACAGAACTTACCAGTGCGAGTGAAAGCGTTCGGAAGAAGATGGAAGAACATTCCGGACAGTTGCTGTTACACAATCCGGGAGCGAGTTATTTTGGTATGAAAGAAGAGTCCGGCGAGATTCGCAGACGGTTATTGGAGAGGAGAAAGAAATAGATGGAAGATCGAGTAATGCTACAAAAAGAAACGATGCAGGAATTGATTTCTTATAGTGACAATCTGATACCGGCACTGCAGGCGCTGATTGAAGAGATGCGAGGTAATGAACAGAAAGATACTTCGGATTTCCTGAATGAAGTTATCACAGGAATTAACTGGGAGATTGAGGTGTACAATCAGTGTGCGGATCTGATCAATGAAAAGACCAGTTATATTGACAAGAAGGCAATGATCACGGCAGTTAAGAATCTCGGATTTTCTCTGACGAGCGGAAACCAGGAGATGGTAGCCGATTGCTTAGAGACGGATTTTCTGCCGTTCCTGAATAAGCTGGCATTGGCTTGTAAGCTGATTCTGGAGTAAATGAGGAGTAGATATGGAGAAGTTAAGCAATCCACAGGTAACAATTGAGACAATTAAGAAATATAACTTTGCTTTCCAGAAGAAGTTCGGACAGAATTTTCTGATCGATGAGCATGTGCTCAATAAGATCATTGCGGCTGCGGGAGTCACGAAGGAGGATGTTGTATTAGAGATCGGACCGGGATTTGGAACGATGACGCAGTATTTAGCGGAGGCAGCAAAGGAAGTGGTCGCCGTTGAGATTGATAAGACATTAATTCCTATTTTGCAGGAGACGTTAGCGGATTATGATAATGTGGTATTGATCAATGAGGATATTTTGAAAGTAGATATTGCAGCGTTGGTAGAAGAGAAGAATGGTGGACGACCGATCAAGGTAGTGGCCAATCTGCCATATTATATTACTACACCGATCATTATGGGCTTGTTTGAAAGCCATGTACCACTTGACAATATTACGGTAATGGTGCAGAAGGAGGTTGCACTCCGGATGCAGGCAGAGCCGGGAACGAAGGATTATGGCGCGTTATCATTGGCGGTACAGTTCTATGCGGAGCCTTATATTGCGGCAAATGTACCACCGAACTGCTTCATTCCAAGGCCGAATGTTGGTTCTGCCGTGATCCGATTGAACCGTTGGCCGAATCCGCCGGTTCGGGTAAAGGATGAGAGATTTCTGTTTTCTTTAATCCGGGCATCCTTTAATCAAAGGAGAAAGACCTTGCAGAACAGTCTGGTTAATGGAGGAATTCCGGTTACGAAGGATCAGGTTGTGAATGCCTTGGAGAGGCTTGCCTTATCACCAACCATTCGTG
This sequence comes from uncultured Clostridium sp., assembly GCA_900552885.1. Lineage (GTDB taxonomy): Bacteria > Bacillota > Clostridia > Lachnospirales > Lachnospiraceae > CAG-590. Next base: position 2,747 of record USBM01000022.1, read on the forward strand.
GTGAGGCGTTGACCTTGGAACAATTTGCTGCACTGAGTGATATTTTGGTGGAAATGCGATAATAGAGGCATATATAGATGCTCTCTTGCATACAATGAATAGACGGGTAGGAAACGTCATATATGCAAAGGGAGTGTGGACAAGTGCAAAGTTATAAGAGAAAAATTACATATTTTTATCAGTATCACAACGGAACAGTTGGATCTACAGCGGGGTTTCTTAAATTAGAGATCCGGGGAGAGAAAGTGAAGATTATCATTAATATTCAGGAACCACCCGGATTGCCGTATAAAGAGGCCTCGCTTTATTTTTATCATGAGGCGGGAGATCATTTAGCTGCAGTTAAAGTTGACCGGGTAGAGAGCCGCAACGGCATCCTTACCTATCTGAACCGGACGGACTGGCAGCAGATTTTCAACACAGGGAGAGATCTGTATACCTTTGACGGAATTGTGGTGATGTATAACGAAAACCATTATTATATTGGAGATTTTCAAGATAAGGATCGCCGGGACTATGAGATTGTGATCAAGGAACCACGGCGGGAGACACAGGCTTATTATGTACCGGAGAGTGAATTAAAGGTAGTGGCACAGCCGGAGGTGGCAGGACTCTTTGGGGATACGGACAAGACGAATGTAAGCCTGCAGGAGACAAGGATAGCTCATGAGCCACAGAAAGATATTGTCATGGATCGGGAAACTGCCGGGCAATCTCGGGAACTGGTGGGCAGGGAGAATGGTCACGCAGAGGAGAAAATCGAGGAATTGCCGGAAGCAGACAGCAGGCAGACTGCCGTAGAACAAATGAAATCGGAAGAAATAGAAAGTGCATTTGCACAACGAATGGAGCCGGAAGAGGTGAAAAGTGCATTTGCGCAAGAAGGACTCAAGGGAAATGAACAGCCGGATATGCAACATCAAACAAAACATATGCCATTGCATAGTGAGCCGAAGGACGATTCGTTATATGAGAAATGCGAGAACTGTCCATATCATAAAAAGCATATGGAGAAGCAGGAACAGGTGGATGCCTTTGAGAAGATGTTAGAAGAGTATCCGAAACTACCGATGTATGGGGCAACAGAATTATTTGACTGTGTACGAATTCATCCGAAAGATATCGGAAAGCTGGATATGCGTAACTGGAAGCTTGGTGTGAACAGCTTTCTGACGCACGGCTTCTATACCTATCAATATCTGCTGCTTGGAAAAATGCGGTTTGGAGATGGCAACGCCAGACCGATCATTGGCGTGCCGGGAATCTATTCCAACCGTGAGAAATATCTTGCCAATATGTTCGGATTTGAGCAGTTCATTCCGGTGAAGAAGACCAGTATCAAGACGGGTGAGTTTGGCTATTGGATCGTGGAGATCAGCCCGTATCTGTAGTGGTCTTTGTAGACCCCTTGAATCTCCACCCCCTGATATTCAATTCCCTCATATAGAAAATGCAGTCGTTCCAATAACCGGATGGACGGCAGGTTGTCCGGGGCAACCCGTGCTTCTATCCGGTGGATGCGGTAATTTGAGAATATGACTGGGATTGCAGCCTGACATGCTTCATATGCATAGCCATGTCCTTGTGCTTTTTTGTCAAATTTGTATCCAATGGATGTGCGTGAAAATGGATGGTGCATGAAGTTGGAGAAATTGACCGATCCGATCAGTATGTCCGGCTGTTTCTTTGTATAGACATAATAGCGCAATGTCTTTCCTTTTATGATCTCATGATATTCATAGGTGAGTGCTGCCATCTGGTATGCCAATGTATAGAAATTCTTTGGTCTTGTCGGTTCGAAGCGCTCGAACTGCTCCTGGTTACGCATATAGAAATCTAACACCTGCTGTGCGGCGGTATCATCTTCTATTTTCAATATCAAACGATCTGTCTCTAACTGAAATGACATATCCAATCTCCTTACATATATGTTATACTTATTAAGATTAATATTAAAAATGTGTACAGAATTTACACAACAGCTTCTATAAGAGAAAAATGTCTGTTACATAAATTCAGTTTATCATAGATGAGAGGAGATTTACAATGAATATTGATGAGAAGTTTATGAAAGAAGCGATCCGGCAGGCGAACAAAGCCGCATTAGCCGGAGATGTTCCGATCGGCTGTGTTATCGTGAAAGATGATAATATTATCGCCAGAGGATATAACAAGAGAAATGCGAAGAAGACAACCTTAGCGCATGCAGAATTGTTGGCAATTGAGAAAGCATCTAAGAAGTTAGGAGACTGGCGGTTAGAGGAGTGCACGATGTACATTACATTAGAACCATGTCAGATGTGTGCGGGAGCGATTGTACAGGCAAGAATTCCAAAAGTAATTGTTGGCGCGATGAATCAGAAAGCAGGTTGTGCGGGTTCGGTGCTTAACCTGTTTCAGATTCCGGCATTTAATCATCAGGTGGAATTTGAGCATGGTGTGTTAGAAGAGGAATGTTCTGCCATGTTATCGGACTTTTTTCGGGAACTACGCAAAAAATAATCTACAGTCTTTCACTTTTTATAATGAATGATTGAACAAAGGTAGCCAGGATAACAATCGCTTGGGTGCCGTTATAGAAACGAAAATATTGACATCCTATTGAAAGTCTAGTATACTTTCATTTATCCATGCAGCCGGGGTGTTAGCGGTGCCCTGTACCTGCAATCCGCTATAGCAGGGGTGTTGGTCTGCCTCGGGAATTGTTTTCGATGCCGGCCATAGCAAGTGGCGTTGACGTATGGGTCTTGCGCAATGGAAACCTATGAACCGTGTCAGGTCGGGAACGAAGCAGCACTAAGTAGGATCTTTCATGTGCCGCAAGGGTGCCTGAACTGAGTTAACTGCTATGGTAACTGATCGGGAGTGGTTCACAAAGCAGACCGCATGGTTTTTCATTTTATTTTTGGTAAAATCATATAAATCTATTTGTATGATTTTTTTTTATTATATGTGGAATATTTGTGGAAAAAATGCTACAATAGAAAATAGCATTTAAACTAGGCGAAAAGTCTGGTTTGGGGTACGAATTATACGAATGGGAGCGGGAAGCATGAACTATGCAAATGTAATTGAATTTGTGAGACAGCAGATTGCTGACAATGGAAGACCACCGAATTATCCATTTCGTGACCGGTTTGAACACACCATGCGGGTGTATCGTTGGGCAATTAAGCTGCAAGCTAAGGTTGGGGGTGACCTGGATATTATTGCATTAGCGGCATTATTGCATGATGTTGGCTGGGAAGAGGGCAGAGAACACGGAGAAGTCGGTGCAGAGATTGCAGTAGAGTATCTTGACAGCCTTGGAATGGAGCCGGAGAAGATTGGTCGCATTGGAGAGATCATCCGGATTCATGATAATAAGGATACAATGGATGAATTGTCGATAGAGTGTCAGGTCGTGATGGATGCAGATCTGCTTGACGAAGTAGGAGCAGTCAGTGTATTATGGGATTCCATGGCAACAGCCTGTGAAGATGAGGCAAACTATAAGAAAGCATATTATCGAATTAAGAATTATTTTAGGGGTAACAAGCCGAAGATCCGACGTTGTAAGACGGAGGCGGCGAGAATTGAGTATGACAGGAGAATGAAGCTTTTAGAGGAGTTCTTATTTCAGCTTGAGAAGGAATTATTTTAACGTTTTGGGAGAGACGTTTAGAATAAAGGGAATGCTATCATTTTAGGAGGAATCATTATGAAGAAATTTTTGAAAACGATACTATGGATTGCAATTATTGTCGGAGTATTATTTGGTATTTACCATGTATTACCAGAGTATCCGCAGAACTTTGTGAAGTCATTTGTACAGCCGATCGTGAATAGTCAGGCTAAGACGAGAATCCAGCAGGTTCAGAATCTTGCGGCAGACGGTGTGGATGGACAGAACTATAAGACGGTTTTGGAGAAGAATACGGGTATGTCATGTTGGTCTTACAAGAAGGATGAGACAACCGGTGTAGAGTATGTTATCTACATGGGTAATGGTGCAAGTGTCAACATGAAGGATTACAGTGATTATAAGGGCAAGCTTTATACAAGCTGTTCTGTGAAGTTTGAGTTTAAGATCACCGGTAACAGTGTTGATATTTATCCATACTTAGATGGCGTGAAGATGAATATTGAAGATGGCAAGCATGTAGACCAGAATAAGAAAGTGCGTGAGATTATCTTACAGCAGCTTTACGGTGGCGTACAGGAAGAGTAATTACATAAAGAATGAATACTTAGAAAAAGACCGATGCAGATGCACCGGTCTTTTTTAAAGAGTTGATATTTGTTCTATAGTAATTCTATATATTTGAAAAAGCTGCTACATATATTCTGTCTGGTATGGTCTATGCCAGTTCCTTGATCAGCTTCATGATCGTTCCGATGGAATCGGACATTTCGCTTTCTTCCATGGCTTTGATGTATTGCTCTTTGTGAGTGGATACATCGCGGATGGCATTCAGCAATGAGGCTTTGGAAAGTTCCTCTTCCTCGATCACATAAGAAAATCCGTTCTTCTTGAATGACTTTGCGTTCAGAATCTGATCGCCACGGCTGGCAGCCTTTGAAAGCGGAATCAGAATGTTTGGCTTTTTAAGGGCTAATAATTCGCAGATGGCATTGGCACCTGCTCTGGAAATGACCAGATCGCATAAGGCAAACAGATCGCGCAGCTCTTTGGAGATATATTCAAACTGTACATATCCCGGTTTGTCGGTTAAAGCTTCGTCAAGGTGTCCTTTTCCACATAGATGGATCACCTGAAAGTCAGGCAGAATATCATCTAAGCTTTCTCTGACTGCATTGTTGATGACAACACTTCCGCTGCTTCCGCCGATGATCAGGATGGTAGGTTTGCCGGCATCTAATCCGCAAAATGTTGCCGCAGCCTCTTTGCTTCCCTCGAATAATTCCCGTCGGATCGGAGTTCCGGTAAGAACAGCTTTGCCCTCCGGTAACAGATCAAATGTTTCCCGGAAGTTGCAGCATACCTTGCTGGCAGATGGAATACAGATCTTATTGGCTAATCCCGGTGTCATATCAGATTCGTGAATGATCGCCGGAATATGATTCTTCTTAGCGGCAAGCACGACAGGAACGGCTACGAAACCACCCTTGGAAAAGACAACATCAGGTTTGATCTTCTTAAGAATACGATTCGCTTCGCCAAATCCTTTGATCACACGGAACGGATCGGAGAAGTTTTTAAGATCAAAATACCGTCTTAATTTTCCGGAGGAGATTCCGTAATAAGGAATGCCCATGTCTTCAATCAGTTTTTTCTCAATGCCGTTATAAGAACCGATATAAGATACTTCGAATCCGGCTTCTTTGAGACTTGGCAATAATGCAATATTCGGTGTTACATGACCGGCGGTTCCACCGCCGGTTAGAACGATCTTCTTCATAACAATCTCCTTTGAACTATTCGTTAATTGCCTGCTTTAACGCTTTGGCAAGCTGATCCGGGCAGGAAGTACCTTTGAAGCCGCATTGGATTCCCTCCATGCGGGCGATCGCATCGTGAACATCCATTCCTTCTACTAAACGGGCAACGCCTTGGGTATTACCGTTACATCCGCCGTAGAATTTCACGCCGGTTACCTTTCCGTCTACAATATCAAAATCAATCTTCTGTGCACAAACACCTTGTGGCTTGTATGTCATATGAATCCCTCTTTCCATTTGTATGATTAAGAATTATAACACAGGAAATCTGTTTTGTGAATGCATTAGAATATTGTCGAATGAAATCAGAAATGAAAAGGAAATGCTGAAAATACGCCAAATAACAAGGAATACTACGAGCGGATATAGTTGAGTTTGATAAGATTGCCTTGTAAACTATTTCTTAGAAACGGACATGCCCTTTAGGGCAAATTATCAAGGATAATAGGAAGGGATACTATGATTACGGAATTTGTTATGAATCATTTATTTATGAGCAGTATTGTGTTATTTGGAGTAGTTACTATTTTTTTGCAGTGGCTGATGACAATGTCACTCAAAGGATATGTGAAAGCGTCTGCCAATATGAAGACGACCAGGAAAAAGTTGCTAATGAATCTGAAAAATCAGTTTGAAACGATTTATGGCATGAATTATCAGGTGCGCAACATTTCATCATATGTGGACAAGTACCTACTCAAAATGAGGTTTTTGGGATTACCGTTTTCAACATGGGAGAGAGTTCCGTTTTTAAGTGTTGGGATAGCAACAATGATTGCCGGTGGAGAGGCAGGTTATTGTTATTGGACGAAACAGCCTGCAGTATTGTATGCAGAGATAGGATTTTCTTATGGCGCATATTGTGTTATGCAGTTTGTTGCTTATCAGGCATGCTCTGTCCGGAACAGGCGGCAGCAGATACATATTCAACTGGTAGATTATTTAGAGAATTATCTGACCAACCGCTTGATCCGGACGAAGGTGGGAAGTGGGGACGTTAAGGTGTTAGATGCAGAGATGGAGGCTGCATTTATGGAAGGAAAAGCGAAGGCGAAAGAATTAAAAAATGTAATCTTGGAGGAGGATAAGGCAAAAACCAGAAAGAAAGAGAAAGTAAAGAAACAGGAAGAAACGGAAGAGGATATGGAGATGTTGAAACGGCTGCTTCGGGATATGGGGAATAAGAGCAGGGCAGACGGAGAGAATTTAACAGAGCATGATACAGCGGATGAGGCGGGCGTGGAAAAAACGGCAAAAGATACCGCTGTGGATGAGGTGGCTGCCGGAGAAGAGATGGAGCAGTCGGATATCGAATTGTTAGAAGAGTTTGTGCAGAGTTTTTTGGCATAAAGTGAGGATCACATAATATAATGATAAAAAACGGACGGATTCAATGTGGCACAACAATTAGGTAGAAAACAAAAGAAGATACTATGCACGTTAGGTATGCTGGCAGTAGTGCTGGCAGTCGCATGGGGATATACCTATTCGAAGAATAGTGGATCAGATCAGAATGGGAAGGTTGGGACGGAATCGGCAAATGAAAAAGGGTCTTCGGCAGAGGATACAACTACGCAGGAAGCAACCGAAAAGGAGCGTGTGATCGTGGAAGATACGGATTATGACAGTATCGACAACATGTTGTATGGATGGTGGTTTAAGAGAAATGATAATCATGAGGTATCCGGTTGCCAGGATGATTTTGATATTACGGAATATCAGGCGTATTACCGAGTGCCTGTCAGTGAAAAGAAAATGTATATTACATTCGATTGTGGATATGAAAATGGATACACAGCGGATATTCTCGATGTATTAAAAGAAGAGGGAGTACCCGCTGCCTTTTTTGTGACGCAGACATTTATCCGGGACAATGTGGAGTTGACAAAGAGGATGAAAGAAGAGGGACATCTGGTATGTAATCATACCGTTACGCATCCGTCTATGCCGTCAAAGTCCGTGAAAGAGCAGCAGGAAGAGCTGCTTACCTGTGAGACATATATGAAAGAAGCAACTGGATATGAGATGGATCTGTTTTTCCGCCCGCCGCGGGGAGAGTATAGTAAACGGACCCTTCAGGTGGCGAAGGATCTTGGTTATACAACGATATTCTGGTCGATGGCATATTTAGATTATGATGTCAATAATCAGCCAACCCCGGAGCATGTGATCGAACATTTTGCAAAGTATTATCATCCAGGAGCGATTCCGCTTATACACAATGTGTCTCAGGCAAATCATGACGCACTTAAGACGGTATTGCAGAATCTGAAGAAGGAAGGATACACGTTTGGCACATTATATGATCTGTTGCAGTAATTAACAGGTGGAAATAAAATGCATAAATCACAGGAATAAAAATCACTAAAATGATGAAAATAAGATTGTGAAGAATAAATGATTGATATTTTCATAGGCTTTTGTTAAAATATAGGTTGGTTTTGAGGGAAAAATAAGAGCAGGGATGCAACAATACCTGTGCCAATAAGAACAAAGGAGAGCAAAGAGATGGCAGAAAGCATTAGTTTTGACTATAGCAATGCGATGTTCATGGTAGATGACAGTGATATCGCAGCTATGAAAGACAGAGTTTTAGAGGCAAAGAAGACACTTTTGGACAGAACTGGTGAAGGAAATGATTTCCTTGGCTGGATTGATCTTCCGGTAAACTATGATAAGGAAGAGTTCAATCGTATCAAAGCAGCAGCAAAGAAGATTCAGAGTGATTCCGATATTTTATTAGTAATTGGTATTGGTGGTTCTTATCTTGGAGCAAGAGCTGCGATTGAGGCATTGCGCCATACATTTTATAATGTAATCGACAAAGATATGAGACAGGGATGTCCAGAGATCTATTTCTGTGGTAATAATATAAGCTCAACATACCTTGAGCATTTGTTAGAGGTAGTTGGTGATAGAGATTTTTCCATTAACATAATTTCCAAGTCGGGAACAACAACAGAGCCTGCGATTGCATTCCGCTTGTTCCGTAAGTTGTTGATTGAGAAGTACGGTGAGAAGGAAGCTGCTAAGAGAATCTATGCAACAACTGATAAGGAAAAGGGTGCACTTAAAAAGTTAGCAGATGAGGAAGGCTTTGAGACATTCGTTGTACCGGATGATGTAGGAGGAAGATTCTCCGTTCTTACAGCAGTTGGTTTGCTTCCGATCGCAGTCAGTGGTGCAGATATCAAACAGTTGATGGTTGGTGCAGCAACGGCAAGACAGACCTGCTTAGAGGCTGATTTTGAGCATAATGATGCATTGCAGTATGCAGCACTTCGTAATATTCTTCGTGAGAAGGGCAAGACGATGGAGATTCTTGCTAACTATACACCATCTGTTCATTACATTGGTGAGTGGTGGAAGCAGTTGTTTGGTGAGTCAGAAGGTAAGGATGGTAAAGGTATCTACCCTACAGCTTGCGACTTTACAACCGATTTACATTCTCTTGGTCAGTTTATTCAGGATGGTACGAAGAATCATATTGAGACAGTTGTCAATATCGGATCTCCAAGACGTAAGATCATTATGGAGCAGGAAGATGATGATTTAGATGGATTGAATTATCTTGCGGGAAGAACGGTAGATTATATCAACAAGCAGGCAATGAACGGAACCGTTCTTGCTCATGTAGATGGTGAGATTCCAAACCTTATGATCACAGTTCCTTATATGTCAGAGTTTAACTTGGGTGAGTTATTCTACTTCTTCGAGTTCGCTTGTGGTGTATCTGGCTATGTATTAGGCGTTAACCCATTCAACCAGCCGGGTGTAGAGAGCTACAAGAAGAACATGTTCGCATTACTTGGTAAGCCTGGTTTCGAAGAGCAGAGAAAAGTTCTTTTAGAGAGAATGAAGAAAGAGAAATAAGAATGATGGTACAAGATACCATGAATTGATATAATTTATAAGTGTTGATTGCCGGAACAGATAGCATGCTGTTCCGGTAATTTTTATGTTGGTATGTATAAATGCGGGAAATCGAAAACTGATGCGGGCTAAACGGTTTGTGAAAATGATTTGATAAGGGGATTTTACTTGTGTTTTTCAATGCAACCAAGTATAATATAATACTGTTGTGTAATTGACGAATGCACAATTAGATGATATAAAATATATTAGATATTTGATGAGACAAAGTCTATTAAAGGAACGTGAGTGTGGAGGAATCATATCATGGCAGATAATTCGAATTCTAGATTGGGGTTGGGTTATGACAAATATGCAGGAATACTTGCACATCCAACATCATTTCCGGGTTCTTATGGAATTGGGGATCTGGGACCGGGCGCATATGCATTTATAGATTTTTTGGAGAGATCGGGTTTGAATCTCTGGCAGGTGTTGCCGCTTGGGCATACCGGTTTTGGTGATTCTCCGTATCAGCCGTTTTCTTCTTTTGCGGGACAGCCGTTGATCATCAGCATTGATGATCTCCGTCAGGCAGGTCTTTTATGGGATGAAGACTTCAGCGAGATGCCTCAGTGGGATCCGTGTAAGATTGAGTATGGAAAGGCGATTGAATTTAAGACCGGATTGCTGAAGAAGGCGTATGAGCGTTATCAGGATCCGAATGTTCAGGATGCATATTCAACCAGCGAGGATTTTGCAACAGAGTACAATACATTCTGTAAGGAGTCTGAATGGTTAGATGATTATGCATTATTTATGGCAGGGAAGGATTATTTCCAGGGCGCGCCATGGTATATGTGGGAAGATTCGCTGAAGAAACCGACTGCGAAGCAGAAGGCAGAGTGGATGAGCAAGCTTGCTGTAGAGGTAGAATACTATCGCTTTATCCAATTTCTGTTCTATAGACAGTGGGAGGCACTTAAGCAATATGCAAACGATAAGGGTATCAAGATAGTTGGAGATATTCCGATCTTTGTTGCATGGGACAGTGTGGATGTATGGTGCAATAAGAAGTTATTTGATCTGGATTCGAAGGGTTATCCGAAGACAGTTGCCGGCGTACCGCCGGATTATTTCTCGGCAACCGGACAGTTGTGGGGAAATCCACTTTATAAGTGGAGTGAGCATACCAAAACCGGTTATGAATGGTGGTTTAAAAGAATACGTCATCAGTTGAAGTTGGCAGACTTTCTGCGGATTGACCATTTCAGGGGATTTGATAAATATTGGGCGATTCCTTATGGAGAAGAGACGGCTGTGAATGGCAAATGGAAGGAAGCACCGGGTGTGAATTTCTTCACACAGTTAGAGGCAACACTTGGTTACCATATGCCAATTATTGCAGAGGATCTGGGTGAGATCGATCAGTCAGTCATTGATCTGCGTGATAAGTTCGGGCTTCCGGGTATGAAGATCTTGCAGTTTGGATTTGAGAATCCGGATGAGAACAGTTTCCTGCCACATAACTTTATTCGCAACTGTGTATGCTATACAGGTACACATGATAATGATACGACACTTGGCTGGTATCAGAAGTGTTATGAACAGTCAAGAGATAAATTAAGAAGATATTATAATACAGATGGAGGAGATGTGTGCTGGACTTTGATCCGTGCGTGTTTTTCTTCCGTTGCAAATATGGCGATCGTGCCGATGCAGGATGTTCTTTGCTTAGATTCCTGGGCGAGAATGAATACACCGGGTGTTGGCGAAGGTAACTGGGCATGGAGATTCCGTATGGAAGATATGAATGCACCGTTAGAGCGCAGGTTGTATGAGACGGCCAAGCTATATGGCAGATAGAGAGCAATGGAGTGGCAGAAGCTGCGAGGAAGCAATGGTTGTTCTGTGATCACGTGGTCTATGGAAATTGGGAAAGTGTGATATGCAGGATCGTGAAATGGTTTGCTAGGGAGATATGGAATAAGGAGTTAGAGATGAGAAGTGTACTTGTTCTGACATTTTTGTTTTTGTTTCTGGTGTTGATGATACCGGTACATTTAATACTTTTGTTGATTGGTCAATTTAATAGAGATCTTCGTTTCCGTATCGGTAATGCCATTGTATATTGGGCATTTCGCTGGGAATTATTCCAGGCAGGGGCGCATATTACAGTGAAGGGGATAGAGAATATACCGGATGAAGCGGTATTGTTTGTTTCGAATCACCGAAGTTATTTTGATATTCTGGTGTTGCATACAACAAGTACGAAGAGGCCGGGGTTTGTGGCAAAAGCGGAGATGGATAAGTTCCCGTTACTTAACTGGTGGATGCGCAACATTTGTTGCCTCTTCTTAGATCGTAATGATCTGCGTTCCGGAGTCGAGATGATCAAGAAGGGTGCTGAACAGATTAAGAATGGGTATTCGATGGTGATCTGTCCGGAGGGGACAAGGAATCAGAAGGCAGAGATGTTACCGTTTAAGGAAGGAAGCCTTAAAATGGCTGAGAAGGCAGGATGTCCGGTTGTTCCGGTAACGCTGATCGGGACAGACAATATGTTAGAGGCAAGACCGGGCTTTGATATTCGGAGTGGTAATATTACCGTTATATATGGAAAGCCGTTTTATATGAAGGATCTGCCGAAGGAGCAACGTAAGCATGCAGGTGCGTATGTGCAGCAGATCATAGCAGACACGATGAAGCAAGAGACAGGCAATTAGTGCCGGAGCATTACAAGGAGGATAATATATGAGTCCATTAGTTATTACATTGATTGTAGTTGCCGTATTGATCGGCATTTTGGTAGCATTGTATTTTGTAGGTAACAAAATGCAGAAGAAACAGTTAGCACAGAAGGAAGAAATGCAGGCGGCTGCACAGCAGACCTCTATGCTGATCATTGATAAAAAGATGATGAAGTTAAAGGATGCCGGACTTCCTAAGGTTGTTATGGAACAGACGCCGAAGCGTTTCCGCAATGCAAAGATGCCAATTGTTAAAGCAAAGGTTGGTCCGCAGACGTTGAATCTGATCTGTGATGATGGTATTTTTGATGATCTGCCTACAAAGTGTGAGGTAAAGGCCATGGTAAGTGGCATCTATATTACGGAGATCAAGAGTGTCCGCGGTAAGAAGAAAGCAGCTGTTGAAGAACCAAAGAAGAAGAGCTTTGGAGCTAAGATGCGTAAGAAGCAGAGAGAATTGCAGAACGAATACGCTAAGGAAGAAAAAGAGAAGGAAGCACGTAAGGCGGCGAAGGCAGAGGAGAAGAAGAGAGCCGAACAGGCCAAGAAGATCACAAAGTAGACTCTCCCCCGTGCACAGCGTAAGTGAGACGGACGCGCATGTTTTAGGTCGTGAACCCGGCTTTTGGGTGGTGTCATGTTGCAGCAGGCACACTTGCGTTACGACTCGCACGCAGCAGTACTAGAACTCCTTATAATAAGCGAACTCACGCAAAAGAGGATATGGATTCTTGAATGTATATATGCATTATACGTATACATTCTTAATCCATATCCTCTTTTGGTTCGTTCTGCTTATTATTACGTCGTTGAGTGCTGGCGTGCTCCACGTACCTGCTTGCAATCATGACAGACCACCCAAAGCCGGGATTTACTTTTTATGTACATG
>USBM01000023.1 GCA_900552885.1 uncultured Clostridium sp.
TGCTTTGCAATGAAAGTGACTATGAAAGATTATGTAATATGTGGAGCCAAAACATAAAAGTATATTATGGTTCACATGCAGCAATGACGATGTGCTTTAATGTATTGCTTTTGTCACGTACGGATGGTGAACAGCGTATGCCTGTGAAACCGGGATATGTTACCGGAGAGGTTAGTTATGAGTTAAATGGAGGTAAGCTGAAAAAGGGACAGGAAAGGGATCTTTATGCATTAGGGAATACATATGTCTTAGAAAATCCGGAGAAAAAAGATTACACATTTTTGGGATGGTATTATAAGAAAGATATGGCTCAGGAAGATATTCTTCCACAGAATGGAGAGCAACAGTATTATTTATCAGAGGAAGATGCATCCAATAAGGAACTTACGATCTATGCAAAATGGGAGTTTAACGTTCAGGTACATCGGGATGGCGTGGAATATCAGTTGATGCCGGATGACACAGCCGTGGCAGTCGGCTGCGATGATAATGTAGAGATTTCTATTGCGAAGGAAGTACTATATGGTGGTAAAAAGTATCCGGTTATAAAGATTCAGAATGGAAATTATGCTAAGGATACCGTTTGCCGTTTGAGAATTCCGGAGAGTGTATATGAGATAGAATCCGGAGCGTTTGTACAATGCGGAAAGCTGCAGGATGTATATGTGGATGCAATAGATCTGTCTATAAAGGATTGCTTTCCTGCTAATATTATGTTACATGCTTACGGGACTTCAGCGGCATATCAGGAATATGAGAATGCGGGATACAACGGAGAAAAAAAGGCATATGAAAGCAAGATCACTTATGTACTAAATGGTGGAGAAAACAACAGTGGGAATCCGGCGGTTTATATGTGGAAGAGTGATCTTAAACTACAGGCAGCAACAAAGGAAAATGCACGCTTTGATGGTTGGTATCAGGATAGTGCCTTTCAGGAAAATTCCCGTGTGGATTCGATATGGGAGGATACATATAAGGATATTGTATTATATGCCAAATTTATATCTCTTACAGGGAGCGAACAGCCTGCTAACGAGGTGGTCGCTCCGGCTGCGGATGAAAAGGAGCCGGTAACGGATCTGACAGAGAAAGTAGTACAGATACCGGTAGCGAATACAGCAAAAGATACGCAGCCGGAAACAACCAGACAATCTGCTATTACAAAACCCAGAATTACAGAAGTAAGATTCCGGATAAAAAAGAACCGCAAAGTTAAAATGAGAGTTACGGCAAATATGGCACAGGGATATTGTATAGAATATGCCGCTAATAAAAAATTAAAGCATCGGAATACGATATATATTTCGAAAAATAGATATACATTTTCCAATTGGAAAAAGGGAAAAGCATATTATATAAGAATCCGGGCATATAGAAAGGATCAAAATGGTAAACCGGTTTATAGTGACTGGACGAAAGTGTATTCACTGGTAATGAAATAAAAAGGGTTACTTATTACAGATAATTGACAGGTACACCTGGACAGATTGTAAAAAGACAGTCTGTTCAGGTGTTTTTGCGTATTTGTTACGATAAATGGTGTTTATTTGGTGGAGCATTTGTACGTTACTAAATATTGTGTGTTGTAATGAAAGATGAAATAAGATATAATACCAAAATATGATAAAAAGCTGTCGGAAGGACATAATACAGAATGTAGTGCCGAAAGCAGCTATATGATAGGAGGACAATAATGAACGAAGAATTTAAGCCGTATATTCCGGCGGAGAAAGTAACACCAGAGTTTACGGTGACGTCTGTGATCATGGGAGTGTTACTGGCGATTGTTTTTGGAGCAGCGAATGCCTATTTAGGACTTCGGGTTGGTATGACGGTATCTGCCTCTATTCCGGCAGCCGTTATTTCGATGGGTGTGATCCGGGTGATCATGCGTAAAGATTCTATTTTAGAAAGTAATATGGTACAGACGATTGGTTCGGCGGGTGAGTCACTGGCTGCCGGAGCCATTTTTACGATGCCGGTATTATTTTTGTGGGCAAAAGACGGTGTGATGGAGCAGCCAAGTATGCTGACAATCTCGCTGATTGCTCTTTGTGGTGGTGTATTGGGCGTTTTATTTATGGTACCGTTGCGTAATGCACTGATTGTAAAAGAACATGGTGTACTTCCATATCCGGAGGGGACGGCATGTGCAGAGGTACTGTTAGCAGGAGAAGAAGGGGGAGCCAGTGCAGCTACAGTATTTGCAGGTATGGGATTTGCAGCACTTTTTAAATTTATTGTAGATGGCTTAAAGGTAATTCCGGGAGTATTGACAGCTAAGATCTCTGCTTTGAAGACAGAGCTTTCTGCAGAAGTATATCCAGCTTTGCTTGGTGTGGGCTATATATGTGGACCGAAGATCGCATCCTATATGTTTGCGGGAGGTCTGATCGGATGGTTTGTATTGATTCCGGCAATTGTTACATTTGGCGGAGATACCGTTCTGTATCCTGCAACTGATACGGTTGCAAATTTATATGCGAATGGAGGAGCCTCTGCAATATGGAGTAACTACATCCGTTATATTGGTGCCGGCGCAGTAGCGGCTGGCGGTATTATCAGTCTGATCAAGTCCATGCCGTTGATCGTAAGTACATTTGTAGACGCAATCAAAGGAATCAGGGGAGATAAGGATCATACCAATATTCGTACAGAACAGGATCTGGACATGCGTTTTATCGGAATGGGTGTGCTGTTGATGATTGTTATAATCTGGTTATTACCGCAGATACCGGTTACTTTGCTTGGAGCAGTGTTGATCGTGTTGTTTGGTTTCTTCTTTGGGGCAGTGTCCTCTAGAATGGTAGGCTTAGTAGGAAGCAGTAATAATCCGGTATCAGGAATGGCGATTGCAACGCTGCTGATTGCAACGCTCTGCCTTAAGATGACAGGAGATAGCGGTACACATGGAATGACGGGTGCCATTGCAATTGGTTCTGTTATCTGTATTATTGCAGCGATGGCAGGAGATACATCACAGGATCTGAAGACCGGTTATATATTGGGTGCAACGCCGAAAAAGCAGCAGATTGGCGAATTGATCGGAGCGGTCATTTCGGCACTTACGATCGGTGGAGTCTTAGTTTTGCTGGATTCTGCATGGGGATTTGGTACGGAAGCACTTTCAGCACCGCAGGCTACACTTATGAAGATGATCGTAGAAGGTGTCATGGATGGGAATCTTCCGTGGACATTGGTATTTATTGGTGTATTTATTGCAATTGTGATTGAGATATTAGGAATTGCAGTATTGCCGGTGGCAATTGGTCTGTATCTTCCGTTAGAGTTAAGTGCGACGATTATGGTCGGAGGATTGATCCGGCACTTTGCAGACAAAAAGAATCAGACGAAAGATGGAGAGGCAGGTTCCGGTGTCCTGTTCTGTTCCGGTTTGATTGCCGGAGAAGGTTTAGTTGGTATTATACTTGCCATTTTAACGGTAATAAAAGCAGCAGATAAGCTTGATCTGTCCGGATCTGTACAGACAGGTATGATTGGCAGTGTAATTCTTTTTGTAATTATGATTGCATTGGTAGCACGGTTTGCAACAAAACAGAAAAAAGAGGTATAATATTGAATAAGAAAACAGGAAATTATCTGGATTATATACCTGTTCGCAATGATAAATATATATGGAAACAGGCGGAAGATGGAAGTGTTACGATACTGGTTGAGAATAAAGGACTCTTTCATTGGCTTGCACAGCGTTTCCTACACAAACCAAGAATCTCCCAAATTCACTTAGAGGAATTTGGGAGTTTCCTCTGGGTGCGGATGGATGGAAAGCGGTCGGTATATGAGATTGGACAACAGATGCAGCAGCATTTTGGAGAAAAGGCAGAACCGTTGTATCCAAGACTGGTGCAGTATATGAAGAACTTAGAACAGTATGAATTTATTGTGATGGAGCAATCTGAGAAAGGAAGGGAGTCTTAAGATATGCATATTGAAGAGACAGATCAGTATAAGGTTACCTGTTATGTGGATCGTAAGGATTTGAGAGAACATGGGATACAGTTAGAAGATCTGGTGAACCGGACACCGTTAGGAAGAATGTTTATAGATAAGGCATCTAAGTTATGTAAGGAAAGTACATCCTATAAATGGCCGGGGTGTGCATATTCCATGCAGATTGATGTATATCAGGATTCGATCGGGTTGGTGTTTTCGGAGAGGATTGATGATTATTTGTATAATCTGAGACAGTCAGTGGCTGCTTTGCCGAAGGAACAGGCAGAACAATTAGATAAGATGATTGTTATGATCTCCATGGCAGAGAAAGACGAGGCAAGGGAAATGATACGCAAATTTGAAAACAATGTGAGGAATATAGAAGGAAATTGACAATCATGTCTAATGTGTCTATAATTTTGTAAATATATTGTAATAATTGCACAAATATGCTATGATATTATAGAATATTAATTCTAGGAGGTAGAGGATGAAGAAAGGGATTAAGATAACGGCAAAGATTGTTTTGATAACACTGTTTCCTTTGATTTTCATTAGTGTAATGGCAGTTTTAATGGGGGCATCCGGAGAGAAGAAGATAGCGTATCAGTTGATGGAGAAGAATCTTCATAATGTGGCATATGATGTAGATTTCTTATATGATATGTATGCAGAGGGAGATTATTCATATGAAGATGGCACTTTCAAGAAGGGGAAGAAAGAATTGACCGATGATTATTCGATCATGGATTCGATCAAGGAGAAGTCTGATATTGAGGTGACTCTGTTCTGGGGTAATGAGAGAGTATTGACGACAGTAGCAGGTGACAAGGGCGGGCGTGCAGTTGGCACAACGTTAGATGCGGATTTTGTATCGGATATATTGTCCGGTAAGGTGGATTCTTATTTTGCCAAGGAGGTAGAGATTGCCGGAGAGAATTATTGTGGCTATTACATACCGATGAAACAGTCGGACGGCGAGATTGTGGGAATGATATTTACCGGACAGGCTAAGCAGGATGTTCAGGAAGAGATCCGGGCAGGAGAGTATAAGATTGCGGGAAGTATGGCTGTAATTCTGGTGATTACGATCGTGATTATCATTTTGGTGATCCGGCTATTTGTGACTGCGTTGAAGCATACAATTAGCCGATTGGATGATGTGGCGGATGGCAAGCTTGATTTTGAGATGCATGAGAAGATGCTGCAGCGTGCAGATGAGATAGGAGAGATGTCACAATCTATTCAGGGTTTGATCGATGAATTCAAGAGTATTATTACGGAGTTGACAGACAGTTCACAGGAGTTACAGGCATTTTCGGAAGAGTTTGAAAGCTCATTTAATACGATTACAGAGAACATTACGAATATCAATACAGCAGTAGATGAGATTGCAAATGGTGCAACTTCTCAGGCAGGCGAGACGGTGGAGGCCAATGAGGAGATCAGCCGGATGGGAGATGCCATCGGGAATGCAGTGGGCGATATCGAGAGGTTGAATCATAATTCAGATAAGATGCGGGATTATTCGGATTCTGCTGAGAATACATTACAGGAGTTAGTTGCTATTTCTGAACAGACAAGTCAGGCTATTGATGAGGTTCGGACACAGACGAATCTGACCAATGAGTCAGCCAAGGCAATTCAGGCGGCAACGGATATGATCACAAGTATATCTGCACAGACGAATATGTTATCATTGAATGCCAGTATTGAAGCGGCAAGAGCCGGTGAGAATGGTAAGGGATTTGCCGTGGTTGCAGATGAGATCCGGAACCTGTCGGAACAGTCTAAGAACTCTGCGGATGAGATTATGGCGATCGTGTCAGAGTTGATCCGGAACTCGAATACCAGTGTGGCAACGATGGATCAGGTATCAACCAGTGTGCGTGAACAGAATCAGAAGTTAGAGAATACAAAAGAGATGTTTGCATCATTGAATGAAGAGATTGAGTCTGTATCCAATGGTGTTGATCGCATCCGGGAGATCATGGAGACGCTAGAAGGACAGAAGGATACGGTAACAACGAGTGTAGAACAGTTAGCTTCCATTGCGGAGGAGAATGCTGCATCAACAGAGGAGACATCGGCATCCATGACAGAACTGCGAGATATTGTGAAACAGTGTCATGATCAGACAATGCGGTTGAATGAAATCTCAAGAGAATTGAATAAACATACGAATCATTTTCAGTTGTAGACAATTAAGTCAGGTCTGCTAGAATAAGAACTGTTGTATTAGGATAAGAATAAGTTCTAATACACAGTTCTTTTTTTAATTCATTTTAAAAATTTTCTGTGATATGAAACTTTTTCGGGAAGGAGCCCGTCTAACTGATAGAAGACAGATAAGGAGGTAATCAGACCATGCATGGAAAGGGGATGCAGCAGAAGGTAGAAGATGCTGTGTTGAATTCATATGAGACGATGTATCGGATTGCATATACTTATGTGAAGAATGAAGAGGATGCATTAGATATTGTACAGGAAAGTGCATATAAAGCCATTCGTAATTGTGGACAGGTGAAAAAAGAGCGATATATCCAGACATGGCTCTGCCGGATCGTGATCAATACATCAATGGATTTTTTGAGAAAAACGCAGAGAGAATTTCCGATAGAGGAATTATATGAAGTGAACGAACCGGAAATAACGGATCGATATGAAGATTTTGATATGACAAGGGCAATGAACACCTTGACAGAGCGAGAACGGGCAGTTGTGATCCTGCGGTATTTTGAGGATAAGAAATTAGAAGATATTGCATATATTTTGAATGCGAATTTAAGTACCGTAAAGTCATTATTATATCGAAGTTTGAAAAAGCTTAAGTTAGAAATGGTGGAAGGAGAACTACAGTATGAAGGATAACAGGTTGGAGAAAATGAAAATGGAATACGAAAATATTGAAATGCCGGTAGAATTGAAGAAACGGGTAAGAATGGGAATTCAGCAGGCAAAGGAAGAGAATCAGTGGGAGAGTGGGAGAAAACGCTATTGCCCCATATGGGTTCGTTCTTGTGCAGGTGCTGTGGCGGCAATGATTGCATTTGTGATTGTAGTGAATTGCAATGCAAATATTGCATATGCAATGGAGGAGATTCCGGTATTGGGAACGATTGTAAAGGTGGTTACGTTGTCTACTTATCAAAGTAAAGATGTTGATATGAGTGCGGATATCAGGACACCGAAGATTGAAGCGGAAGAGGATTCTGGCATGAAGGATGCGGCACAACAGGTCAATAAGACAGTGAAAGAATATACAGATGAAGTGATCCGACAGTATAAGAAAGATGTAGAAGCTACGAATGGTCGGGGTACAGAGAATGTAACGACAGATTATGAAGTGATAACAGACAATGATGTTCTGTTTTCTCTACGCATGAATACGACCATAGCATTGAATACATCCGGTGTTACGATTAAGATTTATCATATTAATAAGAAAACAGGCAAAATGATTACATTGCCGGATCTGTTCAAAGATGGAGTGGATTATAAGAAGTTGCTGCAAGATGAAGTCATCAGACAGATGAGACGGAAAATGTCACAAGATGAGGATGTCACATATTTTGTTGATGAAGATATTCCGGAATGGAAATGGGAGGGAATTACAGATAATACGAATTTTTATTTTAATGAAGATGGGTGTCTGACAATGGTTTTTGATAAGTACGACATTGCACCGGGGTATATGGGTGTCTGCGAGTTTGTAATACCTAAGGATGTAACGAAGGGAATATTAGCAGATGATTATAAGTAAGTGTTTTTTGCAAAAGCAATATGCCTTGTAAATGCTGTATATTTGACATATAATGTAGGCAGTAAAGAAAAAGGAAGGCTTTTGACATGGAACACAAGATTAAGAATATTGTATTTGATGTGGGTAATGTGCTAATTGACTTTTGCTGGGAGAAACATTGTCGACATTTAGGATATAGTGAAGAGATCATTAACGCATTTGAGAAGTATATGGTAAATTCTGATTGTTGGAGTATGTTAGATGAAGGAACAATGGAAGAATGTGATGCCATTGAAGAGTTTGTACATCGGATGCCGCAGTATGAGAAGGAGATCCGTAGATTCTGGAATACATCACAAGGCTTTGTGGAGGAATATCCGTATGCAGCACCGTTGATGGATTTGTTGCACCATAAAGGATACAGGGTTTATTTGTTATCGAATTATCCGCTTCATATGTATGAGATCCATTGGCCGACATTTGCGTTTTTTGAGAAAGTGGATGGGTATGTTGTATCAGCAGTAGAACGGTTGAAGAAACCGGATCCTGCAATCTATCATTGTTTGTGCGATCGGTATGATCTGAAACCGGAAGAGTGTCTGTTTATTGACGACCGGATGGAGAATGTAGAGGCGGCAAGACAGGTTGGGATGGAAGCAATCTGTTTTCATTCTATTGAACAGTTGCACAAGGAATCTGATATATTCCGTGAGAAATAGTAAAGATATATATTATGTATCTTGAATGAAATGATAGGCAGGAGGAATGACATATGCCACAAATTACGAATGACTGGGCAGAACCGTTACAAGAAGAATATAAGAAGGAATATTACCGCAAGCTGTATTATATCGTGAATGAGGAATATCGAAGTGGAAGAACGATTTATCCACCGGCAGATGATATCTTTAATGCATTTCATCTGACACCGTTGCATGAAGTAAAGTGTGTTATTATCGGACAGGATCCATATCATAATGAGAATCAGGCACATGGGTTATGTTTTAGTGTGAAGCCGGAGGTGGAGATTCCACCGTCACTTGTTAATATTTATAAGGAATTACAGGATGACCTTGGGTGTTATATTCCGAATAACGGTTATCTTGTGAAATGGGCAAAGCAGGGAGTGCTGATGTTAAATAGTGTACTGACTGTGCGGGCTCATCAGGCGAATTCACATCAGGGGATTGGCTGGGAGCGGTTCACAGATGCTGTAATGGATATCCTGAATGAGCAGGACAGACCGATCGTCTTTTTGCTATGGGGAAGACCTGCACAGAATAAAGCAGCACGGTTGAATAACCCGAATCATCTGATCTTAAAAGCACCGCATCCAAGTCCTCTTTCAGCATATCGTGGATTCTTTGGATGTAAACACTTCAGTAAAGCGAATGCATTTTTGAAAGAACATGGATTAGAACCGATTGACTGGCAGATTGAGAATGTATAAGAGAGTATTTTATTGTTAAAGAGAAGGCACAGCATTTCCGGTTCATATTTTTTTCTATGAGAGATTTGAAAGATTATAATAAAAGAAGGGACATGAGAAGAATGGAATATAGGAACCAGAGAGGAAAGATGCATATAGAAGGCCTGGACGCATTAAGAGGTATTGCAATTTTGGGTGTTATTCTATATCATTTGATGCCGGGTAAAGTGCCGGGGGGATTCTTAGGCGTGAATATGTTTTTTGTACTATCCGGTTATCTGATCTATCGCACGAGTATATGGGATTTGCGAGAAGATCAATATTCTGCTGTAACATTTTATAAAAAACGGATCGGAAGGATATATCCTGCCATGATCGTCATGGTAATTGCGGTTCTGGGATTTTTGGTATTGTATATGCCGCAGGTAGCAAAAGGAAAACTCGGGGAAGTAATCAGTATTTTTGGTGGATATAATAATATATGGCAGGTGAGACAAAGTGCATCTTATTTTGCACGGATTAGTCAGCAATCGCCGTTTACGCATTTGTGGGCAACAGCGGTTGAACTGCAATTCTATCTGATATGGCCGATCCTTTTCTGGATGATGCGTCTGTTGTATAGATGTACATCTAAGAAGCTGGTGCGTACTGTGTTATTCGCTCTTGTAATGGCAGGCGGAATCTGGATGAGTATTTTGTACCGGCCGGAACAGGATGTGTCCCGACTGTATTACGGAACAGATACCAGAATTTTTGCACTGCTGTTAGGTGTGTATGTAGGAATGATACATAGGGATGTAGAGCGTGTCTGTCGGTATAGAATGTCAGAACGCTTGCATAGATCGTGTATTGCTGTTGTGGGAGTATTGTATATTGTTTCGTATTTTGTACTGGAAGGACAGATGCCGATATTGTATTATGGCGGAATGTTTATACATAGTATGCTTTGCGGGATTTTTTTGCTGCTTTTGCCATGCAGTGGATGGGATCGGGTACTGGAGGCAAGTCCGTTTACGATAGTTGGCAAGATGAGCTATGAATTATATTTGTGGATGTATCCGATTATCTTCTTGTTTGGTTATAACAAGAAGAATTATGGAATCTTATCCTGGACGGTACAGCTTGTGCTGATTGGCGGGATTGCATGGATACAGTATGCAGTCACAAGATATATGCATCATAACAGCCAACGCCGGAATGACAATATAATGGGACGGCTTGCTTATGCAGCGGGCAGTCTGGGAATTGCATTTATGGTGTTGGTAGGAAGTGTTGTTGTATGCGAGAGAATTCCGGATATGAAACATAATTCAGCAAAGGTGATTGCGAAGGAGACATCCGTCAGCACAAAGAAGCCTATGTCAGTGAAAGATATGGGCAATAAGATATCAGAAAATGCACAAACAGAAGAACCTGTGGCGATAACGACCGAGACAGTTACAGAAGCAGTTGTGGATCAGAAGAAGGTTACAGCAATCGGGGATTCGGTTTTATTAGGGGCGGATTCCGATATTGAAAATACGATTCCGAATTGTGTTGTGGATGCTAAGGAATCCCGGCAGGTAGCTAAGGCAAGAACAGTAGTAGAAGACCTCAAACAAAAAGGGGAGCTGGGTGATATTGTTATTCTGGCTTTGGGTACGAATGGTACGTTCTCGCCAAAAGTCGGTAAGAATCTGGTAGAAGCAATTGGTAAGAAACGTCAGATTTATTGGGTGACAGCATATGGAGAACATTTACAATGGCAGGAAGATTCGAACCAAATGATCTGGTCGATGGCAGAGAAATATGATAATATACATGTGATTGATTGGGCAACTTATTGTGCAGGACATGATGAATGGTTCTTAAATGATGGGATTCATCTGACGCAGAAGGGCTGCCGGGCGTATGCGCAAATGTTATACGATAACGTAAGTGCTGCATTGGGGGCAAACGACCGGGCGGCACAGGCAATTCAGTAGGAAAGGGTAGAAAATGGAAATCTATATCATAAGGCACGGAGAAACTGTGTGGAATGCAAAGAAGCTGTTACAGGGAAGCACAGACATAGAACTGAATGAAAATGGCAGAGAATTAGCCGGTATCACCGGGCAGAATCTGGAAAGTGTTGTGTTTGATAAGATATACAGTTCTCCACTGATTCGGGCTTATGAGACAGCGTGTCTTATCAGAGGACATCGGAATATCCCGATCATACGTGACGCAAGGCTTCGGGAGTTGTGTTTTGGAAGTAATGAGGGAAAGGATTTTTCCAAATTATTAGCGGATGAGAGTGATCCGTTTCATTATTTTTTTAAACAGCCGGAGTTATACCGGGCACCGGCAGATGGTGAGACATTAGAACATATCTGTGCAAGGGCAGCGGAGTTTTTAACAGAAGTGATCGAACCGCAGTGGAAAGAATTGGAACGTGTTATGATCGTGGCGCATGGTGCCATGAATAAGGCATTGATGTGCCATATCAAGCAGCATGGAATTGACCAGTACTGGTCTGGTGGATTGCAGACAAACTGTAATGTGATTATCGTGAATCTTGACCGGGACGGTTATCATGTTGTAGACGAGACACGGACATTTTATTGATCATGAAATTTGTTTATGAGATAGCAAGCAATGTATAACAGCCCTGTGTTATATGGAGTGCCTGAGAATTGGCGGCATCCGTGTAACACAGGGCTGTTATTATGTTATGTTCAGAAAATGGATAGTTTCTGCTTATTTTGATTTTACTTCTTTCCAGAGATCATTATAGATTCGATCCGTCTTGTCTCCAAGATACTGGAATGTCTCTAGGTTGTTATATTGTGACAGATCCGGGAATGCGATCGTGCTGTTGCGGATATCCTCATCCTCGATCAGCTTACGGGCTTCCGTATTTGGTGTGGAATACGTAATGTATTCAAAGTTCATAAGTGCGATATCCGGGCGGCAGAGAAAATTAATGAATTTCTCTGCATTTTCCTTATTAGGAGCATCCTTTAGAATACACCAGGAGTCGATCCATACATTTGTACCTTCCTTTGGGATGACATATTCGAGATCCGGATTTTCACGCTGTGTATAGATGGCCTCCCCGGAGTAGATGACACCAATTGCAGCTTCGTTACCGATCATCTTGTCGCGCACCTGATCTACGACATAAGCCTGTGTCAGAGGTTTCTGATCGATCAATGCCTGCTTGGCTTCTTCTAATTCTTCTGGATCACTTGAATTCATGGAGTAGCCTAACTTCTTCAGGGCTACCATGAAAGCATCCCGGACGGAATCCTGCATCAGAATATTGTCTTTGTACTTATCATTCCATAAAATATCCCAGGAGTCTACCGGTTCATCCACCATGGTTTTGTTATATAAGATGCCGACTGTTCCAACGCAATAGGGAACACTGTATTTGTTCTCCGGATCAAAGTCTTTTGACTGGTTGATGTAATTCGGGTCAATATTCTTGATATTTGGTATATTCTCAAAGTTAATCTCTGCTAGCAGATCGTTCTCGATCATCTTTTGAATCATATAATCAGATGGACATACGACATCATAATCGGCAGCCTTGGATGCAACTTTAGGATACATGGTCTCATTGGTCTCATATTCATCATAGACAACTTCGATTCCTGTCTCTTCTTCAAACAGGGTAAGTACTTCCGGATCCAGATATTCACCCCAGTTGTACACGATGACCTGCTGGCTGCCTTTTCCCTGAAAGAGGAATACAGAACCAACAATCAGAATGAGCGCGACTGCGGCAGCAGCGAATTGTTTTGAATATCTGCGTACAAAACTTACATGCTTTCCGGGCTGCTTTTCCTTAGAAGGACTGATGTTGACAATTAGCAACAGCAGAAATACGGTTATAAAGATGATTGTAGATAATGCATACATTTCTGGTTTGATTCCCTTACGGACCTCAGTATAGATCTTGGTAGAAAGGGTATCTACACCGGCACCTTTCGTGAAATGCGTGATAATAAAATCATCTAAGGACATGGTAAATGCCATCAGGAATCCGGAAAGGATTCCCGGCAGAATGTCAGGAAAGATTACCTTAAAAAATGCATAGACCGGAGAGGCACCTAAGTCAAGTGCAGCCTCGTAGGTGTTTGGATTTAGTTGTCGGAACTTTGGCATTACATTTAATATGATATATGGGATATTAAATGTAATGTGTGCAAGCAGAATGGTCTGCATACCAAAGCGGAATCCAAAGCTGATGAACAATAACATAAGAGAGATACCGGTTACGATATCCGCATTCAGCATCGGGATATTATTCATTCCGAGAAGCAGGTTCTTTGGTCTGGCTTTCATATTGTTAAGAGCAATACAGGTGATCGTTCCGATCAGTGTTGCGATCACGGATGATATAATAGCAATGAATATCGTATTGTATAATGCTTGCATGATCGCATCATTCTTGAAAAGTTCGGAATACCAGTGGGTGGTAAAACCGCCCCATTTTGCTCTGGTACGACTGCTGTTGAAGGACAGGACGATCAATGTAACAATAGGTGCATATAAGAAAATAAATATAATGGCCACATAAAAGCGTTCGATAAATCGTTTCATTTACAACATGCCTCCTTCCCCATCTTTGTCAAATACAGCGGATGCAGCCATGTTAATGATGATAAAGATCATCATAACAAGGGAAAGACCACTTCCTAAGTTCCAGTTACTTGCCTGTGTGAATTCCTGTTCAATTACATTACCGATCAATAGGATCTTGCTTCCTCCAAGCAGGTTGGAGATGACGAACGTGGTCAGTGCCGGAATGAATACCATCGTAATTCCACTGATGACACCGGGTAAAGTTAATGGAAATATAACCTTTGTAAAGGTTTGGACACCATTTGCACCAAGATCTCTGGCGGCATTGATCACATCGGCATCTAATTTGATCAGCGAGTTGTAGATCGGCAATACCATAAATGGCAAAAAGTTATAGACCATGCCGAGTACGATCGCGTATGGAGTATTGATAATATTTAAGGATGGCAGATGGAAAAACTGCAGGATCGAGTTGATGACCCCGGTCTTCTCTAACAACGTCTGCCAGGCTAAGGTGCGCAGTAAGAAATTCATCCACATTGGAAGGATGAAGATCAGTACAATAAAGCTGTTCTGATTAACACCAAGTCTGGAGAGAATCATGGCAAGCGGATAGGCAAGGACCAGACAGATTACGGTAGAAATCAATGACAGAAGGATGGATAAACCTAATGCCTTGAGATGTTCCGGTTCTGCAATTGCGGTGATGTTTGCCAGTGTAAAATGTTTCTCTGAATCGATAAATCCATAATAAAAGATCATGAACAAAGGAATTAGAATAAATATGATTCCCCAGACAGTGAAAGGCATTGCAAGCCATTTGCTCTGTTTAGTCTTCAATGTATGCTACCTCCTCGTCCTCAGATTCCGGTTTGTGCATGATCTGAATGTTGAACGGATCAACCTGAATGCCGACCTTTTCCCCTACCGGATGCATGACTGTGGAGTGTACCAGCCATTCGAATCCACCAGCCATTACTTCCATCTCGTAGTGAACACCCTTGAAGATGATATGGGTTACTTCGCCGGAAATCGTACCTTCTTCGGGTTTACATAACACAACATCTTCCGGACGAATGACAACATCGACCGGTTTGTTGGTGCCGAAACCTTCATCTACACACTGCCATTTGGTATCAAAGAAGGATACCAGGCGGTCTTCAAGCATCATAGCGTCAATAATATTGCTGTCTCCGATAAAGTCGGCAACGAAAGCGTTTTCAGGTTCGTTATATATATCCTCCGGTGTTCCGATCTGCTGGATATATCCCTGATTCATAACGACAATGGTATCACTCATGGTAAGAGCTTCTTCCTGGTCGTGTGTAACATAAATGAAGGTAATACCTAGTTCGTTTTTAAGACGGATTAATTCATATTGCATATCCTGGCGGAGCTTTAAGTCTAATGCACCAAGTGGTTCGTCTAACAGAAGAATCTTTGGCTCATTTACAATCGCACGGGCAATAGCGATACGCTGTTGCTGTCCACCGCTTAAGGAGTCTGTTTTGCGGTTCTCATATCCGTCTAAGTTCACAAGCTTTAACGCATAACGGATCTTATCATCAATATATGCCTTACTTTTATTCTTCAATTTGAGCCCGAATGCAATGTTCTCAGCAATGGTCATATGGGTAAAGAGTGCATATTTCTGAAATACAGTATTCAATTGACGTTTGTTTGGTGGCAGATTGGTAATATCCGTACCATCAAACATGACTTTTCCCTTGTCAGGCTGCTCAAATCCACCAATAAT